>DASVPJ010000021.1:0-91398 GCA_036382875.1 Mycobacteriales bacterium | reverse complement strand
CCACGTCTACCGCCTGAAGGCGACGGCCGACGGCGCCGTGCGCTCGCAGGCGCTGCGGGTGAGGGTGCATGCGGCGGACTAGGGCGCACCTCGCCGTGCTCGGCGGGACCGCGACGGCGCTCGCCGCCGCGGCCCCGGCGCCCGCCGCGGCAGCCGCCGCTCCGGCGGCGCCCGCCGCGCCGCCCGCCCCGGGTGGCGCGCCCGCGGCGACCCCCGCGCTCCCGCCGCGGCCCCCGGCCGCGCCGGGCATGCCGCGGCCCGGCAACAACCCGTTCGGCACGCCCGGCATGCCGCCGCGCCCGATGCCCGGGCCGCGCCCCGGCGTCCCCGGCATGCCGCCCCGGCCCGGCATGGCGCCGCGTCCAGGCCCCGGCGGGATGCCCCGTCCGGGCATGGCGCCGCGGCCCGGGCCCGGCGGCGTTCCCGGCCGTCCCGGCCCCGGCGGAGCGCCCGGCCGTCCCGGCGCGCCCGGTGGCGCCGGCCGTCCCGGCGCGCCCGGCGGGCGTCCCGGCGGCGGTGGCTTCGGCGGCGGGCGTCCCGGCGGTCCCGGCGGCGGTGCCGGCGGGGGCTACGGCGCCCGTCCCGGCGCCCCCGGCGGTGCCGGCACGGCCGGCCGTGCCGGTGGCGGCGGTCCCGGTGGCGGTGGCGGCGGTTACGGCGGCCGTCCCGGCCCCGGCGGTCGCGGCCGCGGTGGCGGCACGGCGGGCGCGTTCGGCCGTCCGGGCGGTGGCCGCCCGGTCCGCGGCCGCAAGTCGAAGAAGCAGCGGCGCCAGGAGTTCGACAACCTCGAAGCGCCGACGATGGGCGGCATCATCCCGCGCGGCAAGGGCGAGACCATCCGCCTGCCCCGGGGTGCGTCCCTCAGCGACTTCGCGGACAAGATCAACGTCAACCCGGGCACGCTCGTGCAGCTCCTGTTCGGCCTCGGCGAGATGGTGACGGCGACCCAGTCGTGCACCGACGAGACGCTGGAGCTGCTCGGCGTCCAGCTCGACTACGTGGTCGAGATCGTCAGCCCCGAGGACGAGGACCGCGAGCTGCTCGAGACGTTCGACCTCGAGTTCGGCGGCGAGTACGGCGACGACGTCGAGATGATCACGCGGCCCCCGGTCGTCACGGTCATGGGCCACGTCGACCACGGCAAGACCAAGCTCCTCGACGCGATCCGCAACGCCGAGGTGGCCGAGGGCGAGGCCGGCGGCATCACCCAGCACATCGGCGCGTACCAGGTGCACAACCACCACCACGACCGGCTCATCACGTTCATCGACACCCCGGGCCACGAGGCGTTCACCGCCATGCGAGCCCGCGGTGCCAAGGTCACCGACATCGCGATCCTCGTGGTCGCGGCGGACGACGGCGTGAAGCCGCAGACGATCGAGGCGCTCAACCACGCGCAGGCCGCGGACGTGCCGATCGTCGTCGCGGTGAACAAGGTCGACAAGGAAGGCGCCAACCCGGACAAGGTCCGCCAGCAGCTCACCGAGTACAACCTCGTCGCCGAGGAGTACGGCGGCCAGACGCTGTTCGTGGACGTGTCGGCGAAGACCGGCACCGGCATCGAGGACCTCCTCGACGCCGTCCTGCTCACCGCCGACGCCGCCCTGGACCTCTCGGCCCCCGGCGACGTCGACGCGCAGGGCGTCGCGATCGAGGCGCACCTCGACAAGGGCCGCGGCCCCGTGGCCACCGTCCTCGTCCAGCGCGGCACGCTGCGCGTCGGCGACTCGATCGTCGCCGGCGACGCGTTCGGCCGCGTCCGCGCCATGCTCGACGAGCACGGCAACGCCGTCGACGAGGCCGGGCCCTCGCGGCCCGTCCTCGTGCTCGGCTTCACGTCCGTGCCCGGCGCCGGCGACAACTTCCTCGTCGTGCCCGAGGACCGGGTGGCCCGGCAGATCGCCGAACGCCGCCAGGCCCGCGAGCGGAACGCCGAGCTCGCCCAGCAGCGTGGCCGCCCGTCGCTCGAGGACCTGTTCGAGCGCATCGAGGCGGGCAAGGTCGACACGCTCAACCTGATCCTCAAGGGCGACGTGTCCGGCTCCGTCGAGGCGGTCGAGGACGCGTTGCTCAAGATCGAGGTGGGCGACGAGGTCGGCCTGCGGATCATCCACCGCGGCGTCGGCGCGATCACCGAGAACGACGTCACGCTCGCCAAGGCGTCCGACGCGGTCATCCTCGGCTTCAACGTCCGGCCCGAGGGCAAGGCCCGCGAGCTGGCCGAGCGCGAGCGGATCGACGTCCGCTACTACTCGGTCATCTACCAGGCCATCGACGACATCGAGAACGCCCTCAAGGGCATGCTCAAGCCGGAGTTCGAGGAGGTCCAGCTCGGCACGGCGGAGGTCCGCGAGGTCTTCAAGGTGCCGAAGATCGGCAACGTCGCCGGCTCGCTCGTCCGCTCCGGCACGATCGTCCGCAACTCGAAGGCGCGGCTCGTCCGCGACGGCGTCGTCGTCGCCGACAACCTCACCATCGACTCGCTGCGGCGGTTCAAGGACGACGTCCGCGAGGTCCTTGAGGGGTATGAGTGCGGTATCGGCCTCGGGAACTTCAACGACATCAAGGTCGATGACGTGATCGAGACCTGGGAGATGCGTGAAAAGCCTCGTGCCTAGCCCTCTCCCGTAGGGCTCGCCCACGACGACGCTGGCGGCGTGCTCGGTCGCTTGCAGCCCCCAGGCTGCGGCGCTCCCTGCGGCCTTGCCAGCGCCGCCGTGGCCGACCCCCGCCACTCGGCCCGTGCGCGCTGACCGCCCGTCACCCAGGAGGTGCCCATGTTCACCGGGACCCTCGCTCTGGACCTCCTTCTCGGTGACGTGCACTCGCTCAAGGAGAAGCGCTCGGTGGTGCGGCCGATCGTGGCGGAGCTGCGGCGCCGGTACGCGGTCAGCGCCGCCGAGGCCGGGCACCTGGACCTGCACCGGCGCGCGCTGATCGGGGTCGCGGTGGTGGCGCCCGACCGGGCGCACTGCGTGGAGGTGCTCGACTCGGCCGAACGGCTGGTGGCGGGGCGGCCGGAGGTCGAGGTCGTCTCGGCGCACAGCACGTACTACTCGTTGGAGGACGACGCATGACCGACGTGGCCCGCGCGCGGCGGCTCGCCGACCGCATCAAGACGGTCGTCGCCGAGACCGTCGAACGCGGCATCAAGGACCCGCGGCTCGGCTTCGTGACGTTCACCGACGCCCGGGTGACCCCGGACCTGCGGGAGGCGACGCTGTTCTACACGGTCTACGGCGACGACACCGCCCGCGCCGAGACGGCGGCCGCGCTGGAGTCGGCGAAGGGCGTGCTGCGGGCCGAGATCGGCAAGCAGTGCCGGCTGCGGTTCACGCCGACGCTGGCGTTCACGACCGACCAGGTGCCGGAGACGGCGGAGCACATCGAGGCCCTGGTGCGCGAGGCCCGCGAGGCGGACGCGCGGGTCGCCGCGGCGGCCGCGGCGGCGACGTACGCCGGCGACGCCGACCCGTACCGCAAGCCCGCGGAGGACGACGAGGAATGAGCGACGAGCGCGCCGTCGTCGCGCCGCCCGACCCCGTGTGGGACGAGGCGGTCGCGGCGATCCGCGCCGCGGGGCAGGTGGCCCTGGCCTGCCACGTCGGCCCGGACGGCGACGCGCTCGGCTCGCTGCTCGCGCTGGCGCTCGGGCTGCGCGACCTCGGCAAGGACGTCGTCGCGTCGTGGAGCGAGCCGTGGCGGGTGCCGCCGCAGTACGCGTACCTGCCCGGCCTCGACCTGGCGTCGCCGCCGTCGGCGTTCCCCGAGGCGCCCGAGCTGCTGGTGACGTTCGACACCGGGTCGCTGGACCGGCTCGGCACCCTCGCGCCGGCCGCCGAGCGCGCGGCCCGCGTCGTCAACGTCGACCACCACGCCAGCAACACCCGCTTCGGCACGATCGACCTGCTCGACCCCGACGCGGCGGCGAGCGCGTTGCTGGTCGAGGAGCTGCTGCGCCGGCTCGGCGTGCCGCTCACCGCCGACATCGCCGCCTGCCTCTACACCGGGCTCACCACCGACACCGGGTCCTTCAAGTACCAGGCGACGACGCCCGCCGTGCACGCGGTCGCGGCCCGGCTGCTCGCGACCGGCATCGACCACGCGGCGATCGCGCGCGAGGTGTGGGACACCAACCGCTTCGGCTACGTGAAGCTGCTCGGCCGCGTCCTCGACCGCGCCGTCCTGTCCGACGGGCTCGTCTGGTCGTGGACGACGCAGGACGAGTTCGCCGAGTACGGCGTGACGATGGAGGACGTCGAGGGCGCGATCGACGTGCTGCGTACCACCGTGGAGGCGGAGGTCGCGCTGATCTGCAAGGAGACGCCGCAGGGGAGCTACGCCGTGTCGATGCGGTCCAAGGGCGCGGTCGACGTGGGCGCCGTGGCGGTCGCGCTCGGCGGCGGGGGGCACCGGTACGCCGCCGGGTTCACCAGCGACGCCGACCTGGAGACCACGCTGGCCCGCGTCCGCGCCGCGCTGTGACCCGGTGACCCCGGTCGCCCCGTCGGGGCTGCTCGTCGTGGACAAGCCGGCCGGCTGGACGAGCCACGACGTCGTAGCGCGGGTACGCCGCCTGGCCGGCACGCGCCGCGTCGGCCACGCCGGCACGCTCGACCCGATGGCCACCGGCGTGCTGGTGCTCGGGGTGGAGAAGGCGACCCGGCTGCTCGGCCACCTCACCCTGCACGACAAGCGCTACGACGCCACCGTGGCGTTCGGCGTCACCACGACGACCGACGACGCCGAGGGCGAGGTGGTGGCGACCGCCGACGCGTCGGGCGTCACCGAGGCGGCCGTCGTCGCGGCCGCGGCGGCGCTCACCGGCGACGTCGAGCAGGTGCCGCCCGGAGTCTCCGCGATCAGCGTCGGCGGCGTGCGGTCGTACGCCCGCGTCCGCCGCGGCGAGACGGTCGAGCTGCCCGCGCGCCGGGTGACGGTGCACGCGTTCGACGTGCTGTCGTTCTCCGCGGGCTCGGCGCAGGTGCGGGTGCACTGCTCGTCGGGCACGTACGTCCGCGCGCTGGCCCGCGACCTCGGCGCCGCGCTCGGCGTCGGCGCGCACCTGACGGCGTTGCGGCGCACCGCGTCCGGGCCGTACGCGCTCCCCGCGCCCGCGCTGGACGACGTCGACGTCGCGCGCGACCTGGTCCCGCTCGCGGCGGCGGCGCGGGCGGCGTTCGAGGCGCTGGACGTGGACGGCGACACCGCCCGGCTCGTCGCGAACGGCGTCCGGGTGGCCGTCGACGACGCGCCCGAAGCGCCGTTCGCGGTCTTCGGGCCGGACGGCGCGCTGCTGGCGCTGGCCGAACGCCGCGCCGACGGCCGCCTCGGCTACCTCGCCGTCTTCGCCTAGGGGATCGGCACGCAGACCGTGATCACGACCGCGATCGGCGGCGGCATCTGGTCCGTCCCGAGGGTGGCGCAGAGGGCATCACCGGGGTACGCGCGGCAGTAGTCCCGGATCGTGGATCCGATCTGGACGATGACGCCCGCGCAGGTCGCGCCGGCGGTCTGCGGCGCGGCCGCCGACGCGGCGGCGATCGTGGTGGCGACGAGCAGTCTTCTCATGGCGCCCACTTCCCGTGCGTGGCGGGGGCGGGCAGGTCCGGTGCCGGAGCGCCGCCCCCTACGGCCGGGGCAGGTCGCAGAGCTCCGTCATCAGGCAGATCAGTCCGTCTCCGCCGGTCCGTGACGCGGTGACGCCGGCGCCGGTGTGCGACTCGGGCGTGTCCACGTCCATGTGGTGCGCCGTTCCGTCACGGGCCGGGTCGGCGCCGACGCTCGTCCGGCTGCGCGCCGTAGCCGGACCGGCCTGGTATGCCCGTTCCACGACCACCTCACCCCGCGCGGCGGCGGGGGAGCGCGGGGCCGCCACCCGTCGCGGCACCGCGGCGGCCGGGCGCACCGCCTCGCCGGCCTCGGCGACGGCGGCCGGCGCGCGGCCGGCGAGGGCGCTCGGCACCGGTGCCGCCGCGCCGAGCACGGTGGCGGACAGCGACGAGGCGACCACCACGGCCCCGACGGCCGCGGTCGCGGCGTCGCCGGCGTTGGCGACGAGCCCGGCGAACGGCGTCCCGATGCGCGTGTCGACCCAGTTCGCGGCGCGCCGCGCGCGCACGGCGAGCGGCGCGAGCACGGCGCCGCTGACCTTGGCGTACTCGCGGGCGAGGCCCCGGCGGGCGCGCCAGAGGAGCTGGTCGTACGAGTTCCTGCTCAGGCCGAGCACGGCGGCCACGTCGGACGGGTCGCGGTCCTCGACGTAGCGCATGACGAGCGCGTCGCGGTGCCGGCGCGGGAGCCGCCGCAACGACTCCGCCAGCGCGTCGCGGCCGAGCACGCCCTCCACCGGGTCGCTCGTGGCGACGTCGGGGGTGACGCCGACCGCGAGCTCGACGGCGCGGCGCTCGGCGTCGGCGGCGGCGACCCGCAGTGCGATGGTGCGCAGCCACGGCCACAGCGGCCGCGCGGTGTCGAAGCCCCCGAGGTAGCGGTACGCCCGCGCCAGCGTCTCCTGCGCCACGTCCTCGGCGCGCGCGTGGTCGCAGCCGCGGCGTTCGAGGAAGCGCACGAGCAGCGGGAAGTAGCGGCGGAACAGCACCGTGAACGCCTCGGCGTCACCGGTCGCGGCGCGCGCGACCGCGTCACCGTCGTCG
Organism: Mycobacteriales bacterium; assembly: GCA_036382875.1. Lineage (GTDB taxonomy): Bacteria > Actinomycetota > Actinomycetes > BP-191 > BP-191 > BP-191. The sequence continues at coordinate 84,742 of DASVPJ010000021.1, read as the reverse complement.
GGCGGCAGGTCGGCGCGTAGGGCCATGGGAGGGGGCTCCTTGCGGGAGACGTGCCCGAGGGGTGGGCGGAATTGGGTTGTTTTGGGCGACCACCGTAAGGGCGCGCGGGTTCCGCGTCTATATACGGATGGGCGAAGGGGGAGCGCGATGGTCGTCGCAGAGCCGGTACCGATCGGCGCCGCACGGGGGCGGGCGCGGAACGGCCGGGGGCGGGGCTCGGCGGCACGGTCGCGCGACCTCCTCGCGCGTGTCGCCCTGACGCTGAGCTCCAGCCTCGGCCTCAAGGCGGTGCTCGCGGAGCTGACGGCGTTGACGCTCACCGCGTCCGGCGGTGACCGGTGCAGCATCTTCCTGCTCGACGACGGCCGGTTCCTCGGCCCGGCGGTGGCGGTCGGGCCGCGGGACGAGGCGATGTGGCGGGCGTTCCGCGCGCTCGCGCCGCTGGACGTGCAGGACGTGCCCGGGCTGGCCGCGTTCCTCGCGGACGGGCACGCGCTCGCGGTGCCGGACGCGGCGGTCTGCCCGCTGATCCCGCACGCGTGGGTCGACGCGTTCGCGGTGCGGTCGGCGGTGCTCGTGCCGCTGCACGCGCTGGGCGAACCGTGCGGCGTGCTCGCCGTCGACTACCGGCACCCGTACGCCGCCACGGCCGACGAGGTCGCGGTCCTCGAGGTGGTCGCGTCCTACGCGGGCCTCGCGGTGCGCAACGCGCGGCTGTTCGACGCCGAACGCCGCCGCGCCCGGGTGCAGACCGAGCTGGCCGCCGCCGCGGGCACGCTGGCCTCGCTCACCGAGCCGGCCGCCGTGGCGCGGGCGCTGGTGGCGGCGTACCCGGCGATGCTCGACGTCCCGGCCGCCGCGGCCGGGCTGCGGGCGGGCGGCGGCTGGTCGGTCGTGACGACGGCGGGCGCCGTGGCGCGGGTCGGCGACGGCGACGTGCCGGCGCCGGTGCTGGGCGCGCTCACCGCCGCGTGGGACGCCGCGCCGCGGCCGGTGACGTTGCCGCACCACCCGTGGCTCGCCGGGCTCGTCGGCGACCGGGCGCGGGGGAGCTACGTCGCGCTGCCGCTCGGCGCCGGCTCCCGGCACGGCGTCGTGCTGCTCGCCGTTCCGCCCGGGCGGACGTTGCTCGCCGAGGAGTACGCCGCCGCGGAGGCCCTCGCCGCCGTCGCCACCACCACGCTCGACCGGGTCCACCTGCACCGGCGCCTGCAGCGCGAGGCGCGGCACGCGCGGGTGCTCTACGAGCTCGCGTCCGCGCTGCCCGAACGCGCCGGCGCCACCGTCCTGATGCGCCGTCTCGGCGAGCTGCTCGCCGACGACGGCGTCACCGTCACCGCGTTGCGGGTCCGCGACCGCCGGCTCGCGCGCCACCTGGGGCTCGCGGGGGCAGCCCCGGCGCGCGAGCCGGCCCCGGGGGAGGTCGCTGTCCCGCTGCGCGTCGGGCGGCGCGTCGTGGGCGAGCTGGTCGCCGCGTGCGAGGGCGAGGCCGACCACGCGTACCTGGAGTCGGTCGGGCGCGCGGTCGCCGAGGCCGCGGCCCGCGGCGCGGCGGCGGCCGAGCTGGAGCAGGCGGCCCGCGACCGCGCGGTCGTGGCCGAGCGCGACCGGATCTCGGCCGAGCTGCACGACGGCGTCGGCCAGCTCCTCGTCGGGATCGGGCTGCTGGCGCAGCGCTCGGCCGACGAGCTGCCGCCGGGCTCGCCGTGGGCGGCGCGGTTCGTCCGGCTGGTGGACGCCAGCCGCGAGGGGAAGTGGGTCGTGGACGACGCGGTGCGGGCGCTCGCGTTCGTGCCGACGGCGCAGCGCGGCCTGGTCGAGGCCCTGCGCGCGCTCGCCCGCAGCGTGGCCGCCGACAGCGGCCTCAGCGTCGTCGTCCGCACCGAGGGGCGGCCGCGCCGGCTCGGCGTCGACGCCGAGCACGCGCTGTACCGCGTCGCGCACCAGGCGCTCGCGGACGCGTGGCGGCACGCCCGCTGCACCACCGTCGTCGTGGACGTGCTCTACGAGCCCGACGCGGTGAACGTCGTCGTCCGCGACGACGGCGCGGGGCTGGTCCACCGGCTCCCGAACGACGCGGCCGGGCTGACCGGCATGCGGCGCGGCATCGTCGCCGCCGGCGGGACGCTGCGGGTGGCCAACCGGTCGCCGCGGGGCGCGGTCGTGCAGGCCCGGGTCCCGGTGGGTGCGCGGTGATCCGCGTCCTGGTCGTCGACGACCACCCGCTGGTCCGCGACGGCCTCACCGCGGTGCTCCAGGTCGAGCCGGACATGCAGGTCTCCGGCGCCGTGGGCACCGGCGAGGCGGCGCTCGCGCTGCTCGAACGCACCCGCCCGGACGTGGTCGTCGTCGACAACTCGCTGCCGGGCATGTCCGGCGTGGACCTCTGCGCGGCGCTGATCCGCCGGGTCACCAACCCGCGCGTCGTCGTGCTGTCCGAGGCGCCGTCGGCGTCGCTGATGCGGCGTTCGGTGGCGGCCGGGGCGCTCGGCTTCGTGGCGAAGGGCTCGGCGACGACGACGCTGCGCGACGCGGTACGGCACGCGTTCCGCGGCGAGCCGTTCTTCGACCCGTCGCTGGCCCGGTTCGTCGTGGAGCTGGCCGGGCGGGGCACCCGCCGCCAGGGGCCGCACGGGCTCACGCCGGCCGAGCTGGACGTGGTGGCGCTGCTGCCGAAGGGGCTGATGAACCGCGAGATCGCGGTCGCCCTCGGCATCAAGGAGAACACCGTGAAGACGCACCTGCGGCACGCGTTGCGCAAGCTCGCGGTGCGCGACCGCGCGCAGGCCGCGGCGATCGTCGTGAAGGAAGGCCTCGGGTGAGGCCGCTCACGGCGTGACGATCGCCGGTGCGGGCGGAGGGCATACGTCCGCACCGGCCCAGCTGTCGCCGGGCACGCCCGGGTTCGCCGCGGACGCGGGGTCCGCGCGCGCTCCCCTCCAACAGGGCGTGCCCGGCGGCGCCGGGGCCGGCGGCCGGCGGCCGAGGCCGGCGCCGGGACCGCGGTCGAGGCGGGCGGTCGAGGTCGGCGCCGGGACCGGCGGCCGGGCGGCGGCGCGCCGCTAGAGTCGCCGCATGTCCATGCAGCGGTGGCGCGGCCTGGACGCCGCACCGCCGGGGTGGGGGCGTTCGGTCGTCACGATCGGCGTCTTCGACGGCGTGCACCGCGGCCACCAGGCGATCATCGGCGAGGCGGTGCGCCGCGCCCGGGCGGCGGGCGTGCCGAGCGTCGTGCTGACGTTCGACCCGCACCCGTCCGAGGTCGTCCGCCCGGGCTCGCACCCGACCGTGCTGACCAGCCCGCGCTACAAGGCCGAGCTGGTCGAACGCCTCGGCGCCGACGTGCTCTGCGTGCTGGAGTTCACGCCGGAGTTCAGCCGGATGTCGCCGGCCGAGTTCGCGCACCTCGTGCTGGTCGAGCACCTGCACGCCACCGGCGTCGTGGTTGGCGAGAACTTCCGCTTCGGCCACAAGGCGGCCGGCGACGTGGCCGAGCTGGGCCGGATCGGGGAGCGGTTCGGGTTCGCGGCGACCGGCGTGCCGCTGGTCCGCGACGGCGACACGACGATCTCGTCCACCTACGTCCGCGCCTGCGTCGACGCCGGGGACGTGGCGGCCGCCGCGCGGGCGCTCGGCCGCGAGCACCGCGTCGAGGGACTGGTCGTGCGCGGCGACGCGCGCGGCCGCACGCTCGGCTACCCGACCGCCAACCTGCGGACCGCGCCGCACACCGCGGTCCCGGCCGACGGCGTCTACGCCGCCTGGCTGGCCCGCGCGGGCGAGCGGCTGCCCGCCGCCGTGAGCATCGGCACCAACCCGACGTTCGAGGGCCGCGAACGCCGCGTGGAGGCCTACGTCCTCGACTTCGACGGCGACCTCTACGGCGATGACGTCGCGCTCGACTTCGTGGCGTCGCTGCGGACCGCGGACACCATGCGCTTCGAGTCCGTCGAGGCGCTCGTGGCGCAGATCGGGCGAGACGTGGACAACGTTCGCGAGCTGCTGCGCGCGGAGTGACTTAGGTCCCGGGGCAGGTTCATCCGGGCGGAGTCTCAACGCCGCTCGCGCCCCTCCCGATGCACCCAGCACAGGCGCGACGAGGAGGTAGATGTGACCACGGGGGACCGGCGGATCCTGGTCGTCGACGACGACGCGGACACCCGCGTGATGGTGCGTGCCGTGCTGGAGGCCGAGGGGTACGCGGTCGACACGGCGGACGACGGGTTCGCCGCGCTGCGCGCGGTGGACTCGGCCGACCCGGACTGCGTCGTGCTCGACGTGATGATGCCGGGCCTGGACGGCCACGCCGTCCTGAACCGCATCCGGGCCGGCGCGCGGTCGGCGCTGCCGGTCGTGATGCTCACGGCGGCCGCGAGCGACGACCAGGCGTGGCAGGCCTGGACGGAGGGCGTCGACTACTTCCTGGCGAAGCCGTTCGAGCCGGAGGAGCTGCTGCGCTTCCTCGACTACCTGTTCACCGAGCACCGCAGCGCGTAGGCGCCGTCACACGGCGAGGACGGTGATCTCGCCCTCGCCGTCGGCGTACGCGACGCGCGTGCCGTCGGGCGACCAGACCAGGCCGTGGTCCTCCCGCACGTCCAGCTCCCGGGCCGTGCCGTCGGTGCCGACGACGTAGCGCCGGGTCACGGCCTCGCCGGTCTCGTTCGACTCGGTCAGGGCGATCAGCCGGTCCGAGGCGGGCGACCACTGCACGGCGAGCAGGTCGCCGCGCAGCGTCGCGTACGTCGTCGGGCCGCCGCCGAGCGGGACGAACCGCAGCCGCGCGTCGTACGCCGACCCGTCGACCGGCTCGGTGGTCCAGGCCGCGTACCGCGACCCGTCCGGCGCCGGCTCGGCGCGGGTGGCGGTGTCGACCCGGCGCCGCGCGCCGCCCGGCTCGACGACCTCGACGCGGTACGCGCTGCCGTCGCCGGACAGCGTCAGCAGCCGCCCGCCCGGCAGCGCCCGCGCGCCGAGCAGGTCGGCGCCGCTGGCCACGACTCGCTCGCGCATCGTCCGGACGTCCACCAGGACCGCCTCGCTCGTGGTGGACCCGCCGTCCGGGGTGAACGTCGTGCGCAGCACGAGCAGCTCGCCGGCCGACGCCCAGCCGAGCGTCGCGGGCGCGAACGGGTTGCCGTAGAGCACCTTCTCGCCGAGCGGCAGCGTGCGCACCGACGGCCGCGGCGAACGCAGCGACACGACGCTGACCGACCCGAGGAACTCCTCCGCGCAGTAGCTCAGCACGGCGAGGTGCGCGCCGTCGGGGGAGACGGCGGTCAGGACGGGCTCGAAGACGTTCGGGTCCTCCGAGACCACGCGGCCGGGCCCGCCGTCCGGCGGGTGCAGCCGGAGCACCATCCGGTCCTGCGGGGAGGGGCAGCGCGGCGTCGGGCTGGCGCCCTCGCCGTGCTCCTCGACCGAGACGACCGAGCCGTCCGGCGCCCAGGCGATCGGGTTGCCGAGCGCCGCGAACGCCTTCGTCGGCCCGGTCAGGGGAGCGCGCGGCGTCTCCCCGGAGGGCCCGGTGGCCGGCGCGGTGGGCGTCCCGGACCCGCCGGCCCGCGGCGCCCCGCCGTCCCCGCCGCACGCCGCGCCGCACGTCGCGACGCAGAGCAGGCCGGCGACGAGCCGTACCGCGACGGGAGCCATGCCCTCATACTGGACCCGCGTCCGGTGTGCCCCGCTTCGCCCGCCCGGGGGACTCTGTTACGCTGGTTCCCAGCCGGAGATGCCTCCGGCGCGTTGGAGTCTGCCCGGGTGACCTAGACCTCGGGACAACGCAGGACCTACCGAGGAGCCCCGTGCCGCTCGCGAGTGACGTCAAGCAGCAGATCATGTCCGAGTACGCCACCGTCGAGCGCGACACCGGCTCGCCCGAGGTCCAGGTCGCGATGCTGACGCGTCGCATCAGCGACCTGACCGAGCACCTCAAGACGCACAAGCACGACCACCACAGCCGGCGCGGCCTGCTGCTGCTGGTCGGCCGCCGTCGCCGGCTGCTCCAGTACCTCGCCAAGACGGACATCAACCGCTACCGCGCGCTCATCGAGCGTCTCGGCCTGCGGCGCTAGTACGCACGACCGCCGCCGTCCGGACGTCGGGCGGCGGCGCCACCCGAGCCGGGCCACGCGCCTCGCGCGCACGGCAGACCGGTCCTCGGTGGTGGGGTCCGGGACGACAGTCCCGGGCGCTTCGACTGAAGACCGGCCCCGCGTCCCGCGACCCGCCGGTCGCCCGGCTCCTCGCTACAGGAGGAGTACGTGGCGTCTCTCCAGCCACACAGCACCACGGCCACCATCGGCGACCGCACCCTGACGTTCTCGACCGGCCGCCTCGCGCGCCAGGCCGGGGGCTCCGTCACGGTGACCCTGGGCGACACCGTCGTCCTCTCGGCGACCACCGCCGCGAAGAACCCCCGCGACCAGGTCGACTTCTTTCCGCTCACGGTGGACGTCGAGGAGCGGATGTACGCCGCCGGCAAGATCCCCGGCGGCTTCTTCCGCCGCGAGGGCAAGGCGTCCGAGGACGCCACGCTCACCTGCCGCCTCACGGACCGCCCGCTGCGCCCCTGCTTCCCGAAGGGCTTCCGCAACGAGGTCCACGTCGTCATGACGATCCTCGCGATCGACGACGCCAACCCCTACGACGTCGTGGCCATCAACGCCGCCGCGGCCAGCACGCTGCTCGCCGGCCTGCCGTTCACCGGCCCGGTCGGCGCGACCCGCGTGAGCCACGTGGACGGCCGCTGGGTCGCGTTCCCGACGTGGGAGGAGGGCGAGCGGGCGACGTTCGACATGGTCGTGGCCGGCCGCCTGCTGCCCGACGGCGACGTCGCGATCATGATGGTCGAGGCCGAGGCCACGACCGCCACCGTCGCGCTCGTCGAGGGCGGTGCCCAGAAGCCGACCGAGGAGGTCGTCGCCGAGGGCCTCGACTTCGCCAAGGACGCCATCAAGGCGTGCTGCGAGGCGCAGACCGAGCTCGCCAAGGTCGCCGCGAAGGAGACCGCCGAGTACCCCGTCTTCGCCGAGTACGGCGACGACGTGCTCTCCGCCGTCCGCGGCGCGGTCGAGTCCGAGCTCACCTCCGCGCTCACCATCAAGGGCAAGCAGGAGCGCGAGAGCGAGGTCGAGCGCATCAAGGACCTCGCGAAGGAGAAGCTCGCCGAGGAGTTCGAGGGGCGCGAGAAGGAGGTCACGGCCGCCTACCGCAGCCTGACCAAGACGCTCGTCCGCCGCCGCATCGTCACCGAGAAGACCCGCATCGACGGCCGCGGCCTGACCGACATCCGCGAGCTGCACGCCGACGTGGACGTGCTCCCGCGGGTGCACGGCTCGGCGCTGTTCGAGCGCGGCGAGACGCAGATCCTCAACGTCGCCACGCTGGCGATGCTGCGGATGGAGCAGATGATCGACACGCTCTCGCCCGAGAACCGCAAGCGGTACATGCACCACTACAACTTCCCGCCGTACTCGACGGGTGAGACCGGCTTCATGCGCGGGCCGAAGCGCCGCGAGATCGGCCACGGCGCGCTCGCCGAGCGGGCGCTGCTGCCGGTCCTCCCGACGAAGGAGGAGTTCCCGTACGCCATCCGCACCGTGTCGGAGGCGCTCGGCTCCAACGGCTCCACGTCGATGGGCTCGGTCTGCGCGAGCACGCTGTCGCTGCTCGCGGCGGGCGTGCCGCTCAAGGCGCCGGTCGCCGGCATCGCGATGGGCCTCGTCTACGAGAACGGCGAGTACGGCGTGCTCACCGACATCCTCGGTGCCGAGGACGCGTACGGCGACATGGACTTCAAGGTCGCCGGCACCAAGGACTACGTCACCGCGCTCCAGCTCGACACGAAGCTCGACGGCATCCCGAGCGACGTCCTGGCGGGCGCGCTCCAGCAGGCGCGCGAGGCGCGGCTGCAGATCCTCGACGTGATGGCCGAGGCGATCGACGGGCCGGCCGAGATGAGCCCGTTCGCGCCGCGGATCATCACCGAGAAGATCCCGGTCGACAAGATCGGCGAGGTGATCGGGCCGAAGGGCAAGGTCATCAACCAGATCCAGGCCGACACGGGCGCCGAGCTCACGATCGAGGACGACGGCACGATCTACATCGGCGCGACCGACGGCATCAAGGCGGAGGCCGCGCTCCAGGCTATCCGCCAGATCGTGTCGCCGCAGATGCCGCAGGTGGGCGAGCGGTTCCTCGGCACGGTCGTGAAGACGACGGCGTTCGGTGCGTTCGTCTCGCTGACGCCGGGCAAGGACGGCCTGATCCACATCTCGAAGCTCGGCAAGGGCAAGCGCCTCGCCAAGGTCGAGGACGCGGTCAACGTCGGCGACAAGCTCCAGGTCGAGATCCTCGAGATCGACCAGCGGGGCAAGATCTCGCTGGGCCTCGTGGACAACTCCGCCCCGGCCGTGGACGCCCCGGCCGCCGAGGCCGCGGCGGGCGACGCCGCGCCGGCGGAGACCCCGGAGGCCGCGGAGGCCCCTGCTGAGTAGAACGCTGGTACGCCAGGGCTCGGACGGTACGACGATCCGTCGTACCGTCCTGCCCGGCGGGCTGCGCGTCGTCACCGAGTCGATGCCGACCGTGCGCTCGGTGGCGTTCGGCATCTGGGTCGGCGTCGGCTCGCGCGACGAGGCGCCGGGGCTCGCGGGCGCGTCGCACTTCCTCGAGCACCTGCTGTTCAAGGGGACCAGGCGGCGCTCGGCGCTCGACATCGCCGCGGTGATGGACGCGGTCGGCGGCGAGATGAACGCGTTCACCGCCAAGGAGTACACCTGCTACTACGCGCGGGTGCTCGACTCGGACCTGCCGCTCGCCGTGGACGTGGTGTCCGACATGGTGACCTCCTCGCTCATCGCCACCGACGACGTGGAGAGCGAGCGCGGGGTCATCCTCGAGGAGATCGCCATGCACGACGACGCGCCGGACGACATCGTCCACGACGCGTTCGCCAAGGCGATCTTCGGCGACCACCCGCTGGGCCGGCCGGTGCTCGGCTCGGTCGGCTCCATCACCAACGTCTCCCGGGCCAGCATCAACGGCTACTACCGCCGCCGCTACAAGCCGTCGCAGATGGTCGTGGCGGTGGCCGGCAACGTCGACCACGCCAAGGTCGTCCGGCTGGTGCGCAAGGCGTTCGAGGGCTTCCTCGGCGACGACGGCGCGGCCCCCGCGGCGCCCCGGGCGGGCGGCTCCCGGCCGCGGCTGCTCGGCGGCGTCGAGGTCACCCGCCGCCCCACCGAGCAGGCGAACCTCGTCCTCGGCACCGGCGGCCTGGCCCGCACCGACGAGCGGCGGTTCGCGCTCGGCGTGCTGAACAACGCGCTCGGCGGCGGCATGTCGTCGCGGCTGTTCCAGGAGGTGCGCGAGCGCCGCGGCCTCGCGTACAGCGTGTACTCGTACCACTCGCAGTACGCCGACACCGGGCTGTTCGGCGTCTACGCCGGCTGCGCGCCGGCCAAGGCGCGCGAGGTGCTGTCGCTGTGCCGCGACGAGCTCGACGCCGTGGCGACGAAGGGCCTGACGACCGAGGAGATCGCGCGCGGCAAGGGCCAGCTCAAGGGCTCGCTCGTGCTCGGCCTGGAGGACACCGGCTCGCGCATGTCGCGGCTCGGCAAGGGCGAGCTCGTCTACGGCGAGCAGCTCACGGTCGACGAGGTCATCGCGCGGATCGACGCGGTGACGCCGGACGACGTGCGCGACGTCGCGACCCACGTGCTCGCGAGCGGCACCCTCGGGCTCGCGGTCATCGGGCCGTTCGACGACGTCGACTTCTCCGCCGCCGTCGCATGACCAGGGTCGCCGTCCTCGGCGCCCTCGGGCGCATGGGCGCGACCGTGTGCGGCGCCGTCGAGGAGGCCGGCGACCTGACGCTCGTCGCGCGGCTCGACGCCGGCTACGACGCGGCCGAGCTGGACGGCGCCGACGTGGCGGTCGACTTCACGCACCCCGACGTCGTGATGGGCAACATCGAGGAGTGCGTGCGCCGGGGGGTGCACGTCGTCGTCGGCACCACCGGCTTCACCGACGAGCGGCTCGACACCGTGCGCGCCCTGCTGGACGAGGCGCCCGGCGTCGGCGTGGTGATCGCGCCGAACTTCGGCCTCGGCGCGGTGCTGATGATGCGCTTCGCCGAGCAGGCGGCGCCGTTCTTCGACTCGGTCGAGATCGTCGAGCTGCACCACCCCGGCAAGGCCGACGCGCCGTCCGGCACCGCCCGCGCCACCGCCGCGCGGATCGGGGCCGCGCGCGACGGGCGGGCCAACCCCGACGCCACGACGTCCGCCCTCGACGGCGCGCGCGGCGCGGTCGTGGCCGGCGTCCCGGTGCACTCCGTGCGGGTGGCCGGGCTGGTCGCGCACCAGGAGGTGCTGCTCGGCAGCGCGGGGGAGACGCTGACGATCCGGCACGACTCGACCGACCGGGCGTCGTTCATGCCGGGCGTGCTGCTCGCCGTCCGCGCGGTCGGCGCGCGCCCCGGCCTCACGCTCGGGCTCGACCCGCTGCTGTGACCGCGCGCCGCACCGTCGCGCTGCTCGTGCTCGCGCTGGCGTACTACGTGTTCGTCGTGGGCGACCGCGCCGTGGCGCTGCTGCGCGACGAGCGGCTGGCGTTCCGGGGCCTCGGCCTGGGCCTCGTGCTGGTCGCGGTGGTCGGCGTCGTGCTGGTCGCGGCGGAGGTGCGCTTCGGCGCGGCCGCGCAGCGGCTCGGGCGCGAGCTCGGCGACGTCGAGGCGCTGGCGTTCGACGACGCGGCGGCGGCGGTGGAGGGCGCCCCGGAGGACTGGCGCGCGTGGTACCGCCTCGCGGTGGCCTACGGCGACGAGCGCGACCCGCGCCGCGGCCGCGCCGCGATGCGCCGGGCGATCGCGCTACGCGCTGGCGAGGGCGTCAAGCAGCCGGGCTGACGCCTCGGCGATCTCCTCGACGGCCTTGTCGAATGCCTCGGCGTTCTTCCGCGACGGCGCGCGGTAGCCGCTCACCTTGCGGACGTACTGCAGCGCGGCGGCGCGCACGTCCTCGCCGGTCGCCGGCGGCTCGGCGTTGCGCAGGGTCTTGATGCTCCGGCACACGGGGCGGCTCCTAACGGGCGGCGCGGGCGAGGACGCCAGGACGGGGCGCGGCAGCGCGGCGCAGGCGGCGTTCCTCGGCGGCCTGCCGGAACGCCGCGCCCACGCCGGGCATGAGCAGCAGCACCACGACGAGGGCCGGCAGGTACGGCTGGAGGAGGTAGCGCGGGTTGCGGGTGATCGCGACGCGCAGCACCAGGTCGAGCAGCGCGACGGAGCCGTAGAGCAGCGCGCAGACCCGCGCCCACCTCCGGACCTTGAGTACGCCGGTCCCGACGACGAGCGCGAGCACCCCGAGCACCATGACGGCGATCGCGAACTTCCGCACGCTCGACTCGCTGACGACGAGCGCCTCGGCGAGGTCGTCGGCGACGGCGAGGAACAGCGCGCCGATCGCGAGCTGGAGCACGCCGGCCAGCAGCACGAAGACGCCCGCGACCAGGATGGTGCCCGCGCGGTCGTACAGCGGCGTGCCGCGGCGGCCGCCGGGGATGAGCCTGTCGTCGTCCATGCGCCGGAACGCTAGCGCGTCAGGCGGAGCCCGGTACGCAGCTCGCGGCATCCACCGGCGCGGAGGGCACGGCCTCGCAGAGCGGGACGTACTCCTGCTCGAACGTCAGCTCCCGCCGCCCCACCGTCTCGCTCACCGCGGTGGGCAGCGCGACCCGGATGGTGTCGCCGGTCTTGGGGGTCTTCGGCAGGCAGAGCGAGCGGCACGCGCTGCCGCCCGGGCGGCGCGGCGTGAGGTCGTCGGTGAGGGTGACGCCGGAGACGGTGGCGGCGCGGACCGCGCGGTGCGCCGCCGCGGCGGCGTCCGCGGCCTCGCGGGCCGCCGGGACCGGCAGCGGGCCGTCGCCGTCGACGTAGGTGATCCCCTCGCGCGGCGGCGCGGCGGCGAGCGGGGCGGTGGCGCCGTGCGGCGCGGACGGCAGCGCGGTGATCGCCAGGGCGGCGAGCGTGGCCGCGACGCCCAGCGGGCGGGCCACGGCGGGGCGGCGGTGGACCAGCGCGGCGCGGCCGGCGGCGAGCAGCCCGTCGACCTCGGCCTCGGTGACCGCCAGGCGGTCGGCGACGGCGGCGGGCTCCAGCCCGTCCACGTAGCGGAGCACGAGCGCGCGGCGCTGCGCCGGCGGCAGCGCGCCGTACGCACGCTGCGCCGCGGCGAGACGCCGCTCCCGGCCGCCGAAGCGGCCGTGGCCCGTTCCCGGCACGTGTCCTCCTGGCCTTCGCCCGTACCCCGCTAACGCGCGGGGGGCGAAAGAGTTGCGGTGCCCCGATTGTCCGGGATGTCGCCGGGGAGCGCCACCCCCGTCCGCCCGCCGGTCAGAGGCAGGACTCGAGGAACGCGTCGACGTTCTCGCGCAGCGTGTCGACGGAGCGCAGCTCCAGGGCCGAACGCGACCCGGTCGCCGGCGCGCACTCCATCCGGCTGAGCTGGTCGACCACGCGGACCGAGGCCTCGTCCACGCGATCCACGACGCCGGCCACGACGGGGACGACGCCGCCGCAGATCGTGCACGTGACGCCGTCGACCAGCGGCCCGGTGGTGGTCACGGAGGGCGTGGCGACGTGGACGGGGACGCAGTGGTCCGGGTCGACGAGGACGACGCAGTCGTCGACCGCGGGGCCGCCGGTCGGGTCGACCTGGACGTTCTCCGGGTGCACGCAGGCGCTCACGGTGGCGGCGGTGCCGACGCAGCCGGCGAACGCGGGCGCGACGGGTGCCGCGGCGGCGAGGACGGCGGCGGCGAGCAGCGCCGTGCGGGTGATGGACATCGTTCCCCCTGTCAGCAGGTGAGAGTGCCGCAGCGGGTGCTCACCAGCGGTCCGGTCGCGCCGGCGGACGGCGTCGGGACGAACACGGGCGTGCACGCGTCGGCGTTGACGTAGACGCAGTCCCCGGCCGGCGGGCCGCCGTCGGGGTCGACGGAGAGGTTCTCCGGGTGGGCACAGACGACGTACGTCTGCGTGGTGCCGGCGCACAGCTCGGCGGCGGCGGGCGCGGCGACGCACGCGAGAGCCGCGAGCGCCGCCGCCAGGAGGCGGGTGGTCATCTGGGGTTCCCCCTTGCGAAGCGGTCCGGGCGAGTCTGCGCAAGGGCACGGCGGCGTGTCTTCGTCGGAACGGGAGAACGGCGGGGCTAGCATCGCCGGGTGCTGACCGAGGAGATGACCACGACCGAGCCCATGGACGTCGAGGACGAGCTCCGGCTGGAGCCGTCCTGGCGCTCCGACATGACCGTCGAGCTCGTGAAGTCGAGCGCGAGCGACAACGACGTGGTCTGGGCCGCGCGCGTCTCCACGGCCGGCGAGAAGTCGATCGAGGCGATGACCGAGGACCCCGAGCGGTCCCGCGGCCTGATCAACTACCTGATGCGCGAGCGGCACGGCAGCCCGTTCGAGCACAACTCGATGACGTTCCTGATCTCCGCGCCGATCTTCGTGTTCCGGGAGTTCCACCGGCACCGCATCGGGTGGTCGTACAACGAGTCCTCCGGCCGCTACCGCGAGCTGGAGCCGGTGTTCTACGTCCCCGGCGCCGACCGCAAGCTCGTGCAGGAGGGCAAGACCGGCCACTACGTGTTCGTGGACGGGACGGCGGACCAGCACGAGACCGTCGTCGCCGAGACGAGGGCCGCGTGCGAGACGGCGTACCGCGCGTACCAGCGGATGCTGCGGGCCGGCGTCGCCCGCGAGGTGGCGCGCGGCGTGCTGCCGGTCGCGACGTACTCGTCGATGTACGCCACGTGCAACGCCCGCTCGCTGATGGCGTTCCTGTCGCTGCGGACCAAGCGCGAGGACTCGACGTTCCCGTCGTACCCGCAGCGCGAGATCGAGATGGTCGGCGAGGCGATGGAGGCCGAGTGGGCGCGCCTCATGCCGATCACGCACGCGGCGTTCGACCGCAACGGCCGGGTCAGCCCGTAGCAACGGATCAGGCCGGCGTGCCGTAGTAGGGGCATGAGCCGCGACGAGGAGTTCCGCGCGTACGTCCTCAAGGCGCGTCCGGGTCTGGTGCGCGCCGCGACCCTGCTCGCGGCCGGCGACGCGCACCTCGCCGAGGACGTCGTCCAGACGTCGCTCACCAAGCTCTACGTCGCGTGGCCGCGGGTGCGCCGCGAGGGGCCCGACCGCTACGCGCGGCGGATCCTCGTCAACGCGTTCACCGACGAGACGCGGCGGCCTTTCTGGCGGCGGGAGCGTTCGCACGGCGAGCTGCCCGACGTCGCCGCCGCCGAGCCGTTGCCGGTCGAGGACGTGGACGCGGTACGCCGCGCGCTCGCCGCGCTCCCGCCCCGGATGCGCGCGGCGGTCGTCCTCCGCTACTGGCTCGAGATGGACGTCGCGGAGACCGCCGCGGCGCTCGGTTGCGGCCAGGGCACCGTCAAGAGCCAGACCGCGCGCGGCCTCGACCGGCTGCGCGAGCTGCTGGGGCCGCTCGACGAGCCGGCCCCCACCCCCACGCCCACGAGGAGCCCCCGATGACCGACCTGCGTTCCACCCTCTCCCGCGTCGCCGGCGACCCCCTGCCGGACGCGCGGGCCGTGGACGAAGACCTCGCGCGGGGCCGCCGCGCGCTGCGGCACCGCCGGACCGCCCAGGGCGCCGGCGCGCTCGTGCTCGTGACCGCGGCCGCCGGTGTCGCGGTGACCTCCCGCGGGCCCGGCGCCCCGCGCGTCACGGCGGCCCCCACGGCGACGCTGCCGTCGACGGCGCCGCCGACCACGACGGCGCCGACCCGGTCCGTCGACGGCGTCCGGCTCGTGGCGTTCAAGGGCAGCCAGCCCTCGGGCTACGAGGTCGCCTACGTCCCGCAGGGCTGGGAGATCCAGGCCGCGTACCCGGTCGCCATGGTGATCGCGCCGATCGGCTTCAAGGACCAGGAGCAGTACTCGTTCGAGGGCAAGCTGGTCGTCATGCTGCGCTCGGCGTCTGACACCGGGGAGCCGGTCGGCGACCCGATCCGGGTCGGCCACGGGACCGGGTTCCTGAACCGCCAGGCCGGGCTCGGCATCCTCGTGCTGACCTACCGCGACACCAAGGGCCACTGGGTCCAGGTGCAGGTGCCGCCGTCGCTGCACTGGTCCGACGACGAGATCGGCCGGTTCGCGGCGGGCGTCGTCGTGACGAGCGACGCGCAGGCCGGCCTCGGCTGACCCGCCCGGTGCTACGAGACCGGCTGCCGGCCCATGAAGCCGAGCAGCCGGTCCACCGCCGGCGCGCCGTCCGGCACCGGCACGGCGTGGCCGAACGGCATCCCCTCGCCGCGGTACTGGTCGGGCAGGTTCACCCGCGCCCGGGCCAGCGTCGTCTCCAGCTCCTCGTCGGTGAACGGCACCGGCTGGCCGGTCGCGATCGCGAGGTCGCAGCCGTGCGTGACGTACTCCATCAGCGTCATGCCGAGCACCGCCTCGGCCGGCATCTCCTGCGTCGCGAACCGCGCGGTGCCCTCGGTCCCGCGGGCCCGCCAGCCCTCGACCAGGTCCTTCGCCGCGGCGCGGAACTCGCCCTCGTGGTCGTCGGTCGAGTACGCGCCGGCGTCCTCGCCGGACTCGCGCTCGTGGACCGACGCCGCGAACGCGCGCAGCCAGCCGACCATGTGGTCGAGCAGCGTCTTCACGTCGTAGTCCGGGCACGGCGTCGAGTCGCCGTGCCGGTCGGGGGAGACGCCGGCGACGAGCGCGACGTCCTTGTCCAGCACGCTCTCCAGCAGGTCCACGTCGGACACGTCGCCTCCTAGTTGTAGTGCGTGTCGTCGGTCCGTACGTCGTCCGGCTCGCCGGTGTGGGTGACGGACACCCGGTGCCCGTCGACCACGCCGACCCGGGAGACCGCGTCGACGTGCGCGCGCGCCGCGCCGCCCCACTTGGCCTTGGCCTTGGCGCGGGCGTCGGCCTCGTCCTCCGCGACCACGAGCACCACCTCGTGGTCCTCGCCGATGCGGCCCGGGCTCAGCCGGCCGCCGAGGTAGACGACGAACAGGTCCATGCCCCCGAACCTACCGAACCTCAGACCGGCGTCAGCAGCGTGGCCGTCGCCAGGCCGACCGTGCCCGCCAAGGTGTCCTCGAACGCCCGCGCCGCGAACGCCGCGTCCCGCAGCCGCCACAGCACGTCCGCGTTGACCCACGCCGCGTCGCGGGCGCTGTCGATGCTCCAGGCGCCGATCCGGTCGAGCACCCGCGCGGCGGCCCGGTCGGCGTCGCGCACGACGCCGTTCTCGAACGACTCGCGCACCTGCCGCTCGACCGACGCGAGCAGCGCGTTGACCTTGAGGTAGTCGGCGTGCACCTCGTCCGGCGCCTTCCCGATCGCGCGGCAGGTCGCCACGACGGCCACGGGGAGGTCGTGGTTGATGTGCGCGTTCATCCCCGCGATCGCGAACTGGATCGGCAGCACCGCGGGGTCGTGGCGCCGGGCGAACAGCGGCCGCCACGCCTGCGGCACCCGCTCGTCGGCCGTCGCCGCTTCGACGGCGGCGAGGTACAGGCCGGCGAACGTCACGTCCAGCGCGGTCATCGCGCCGGGGTCGGCGAAGTAGCCCTCGTGGAGCTGCCGGCCGACCAGCTCGGTGACGAGCAGGTACATGCCGTTGAACGCGCCCACGCCGTCGCCCGGCGCGAGCCGCTGCCCGATCTCGGTCAGGTCGGCGACGACGTCGGCGACGTCGCGCGGCCGCTGCTCGGTCTCCCTCACGGCGTGCCCAGCCGTTCGCGCGCCAGGAACCTGGGCACCACCATCCGCCAGGCCTCGGTCACCAGCTCCTCCATCTCCCCGTGGTCGAGCGCGGCGAGCCGCGCGACGACCCAGTGGTAGCGCAGGTCCGACTCGCGCGGCAGCGCGAACACGTCCGGCCGCGCGGCGACGAGCGCTTCGCGCTCCTCCCTCGGGAACGCGAAGCCCATCTCCGTCTCGTCGCGCGAGAACGCGACGTAGACGATCTGCCCGACGCGGAACTTCACGCGGTCGTGGATCAGGTGCTCGGTGGTGCGCGGCAGCGTCAGCGCGAGGCGCCGCACCTCCTCGACCGTGACCACGACCAGACCGTACGGCGCCCCGCCCGCCCCGCGCGTGAGCGTTTCCTGCAGCGAAGGTGAGCCACCACACGTTTCCTGCAGGAAACGCTCACCGCCGGGCCGGCCCGCGGCGGCCGGCGCGGCGCGGCGCCGGCGCGGCGCGCGCGAGGATGCGGGCATGGTGACGGTCGGGATCGTGAGCCCGGGGGCGATGGGCGGCGCGCTCGGCCGCGGCTGGGCCGAGGCGGGGCACCGCGTGGTGGCGACGCTGGCCGGGCGTTCCGAACGCACCCGCGCGCTCGCGCACGGCGTCGAGGCGCTCCCGTCGCTGGCCGACGTGGTCGCCGCGGCGGACGTCGTGGTGAGCGTCGTGCCGCCGGGCGAGGCGGTCGCCGTGGCGCGCGACGTGCGGGCCACGGCCGGGGGGCGCACCCCGCTCTACGCCGACCTCAACGCCGTCTCGCCCGCCACGCTCGCCCGCGTCGCGGAGGCGGTCGCGCCGCTGGAGCTGGTCGACGGCTCGATCAGCGGCGGCCCGCCGGACGACGGCGTGACCCGCGTGTACCTCTCCGGTGATCGCGCGGCGGAGGTCGCCGCGCTCGGCCACCCGCGGCTCGACGTCCGCGTGCTGCCCGGCGGCCCCGGCGCGGCGAGCGCGGTGAAGATGAGCACGGCCAGCGTCTACAAGGGCTTCGCCGCGCTGCTGCTGCACGCCGTCGTCGCCGCCGAGGCCAACGGCGTCGCGGACGTCGTGCTCGACGACCTGGCCCGCGAGTACCCCGAGGAGGTCGCGCGGGTCGCGCCGCGGCTGTCCATGGCGGCGAGCAAGGCGCACCGCTACGTCGGCGAGATGCGCGAGATCGCGGCCACGCAGGAGGCCGCCGGGCTGCCGCCGGAGCTGTTCGAGGCGATGGCCCTGGTGTGGGAACGCGTCGCCGCCACCGCCGCCGGCGGGCGGTCGCCGGAGGAGGCGCGCCGCGACACCGACGTGGCGGAGGTCGTTCGGCTGCTGCGCGACGCGCGATGATGGGGGCATGACGCGACCCGCCAGCCCGTTCGGCACCGTCCTCACGGCGATGGTGACGCCGTTCACGCGCGACGGCGCGCTCGACGCCGACGGCGCCGCGGCGCTCGCCACCCGGCTCGTGGACGACGGCAACGACGGCCTCGTCCTCAACGGCACGACCGGCGAGTCGCCGACGACGACCGACGAGGAGAAGGAGCGCGTGGTCCGCGCGGTGGTCGAGGCCGTGGGCGACCGGGCGCACGTCGTCGCCGGCGTCGGCACCAACGACACCGCGCACACGTGCGAGCTCGCCCGGCAGGCGGAGAAGGCGGGCGCGCACGGGCTGCTCGTCGTGACGCCGTACTACAGCAAGCCACCGCAGGAGGGGCTGCGCCGGCACTTCGAGACGGTGGCCGACGCGACGGCGTTGCCGTGCATGCTCTACGACATCCCGGCCCGCACGGCCGCGCCGATCGCGACCGAGACGCTGCTGCGCCTCGCCGAGCACGAGCGGATCGTCGCGGTGAAGGACGCGAAGGACGACCTGGGCGCCGCGTCGGAGGTGCTGGCCAGGACGGACCTGGCGTTCTACTCCGGCACCGACATGCTCAACCTGCCGCTGCTGTCGGTGGGCGCGAGCGGCTTCGTGTCCGTCGTCGGCCACCTGCTCGCCGGGCGGCTGAAGGCGCTCGCCGACGCGTACTTCGCCGGCGACGTGGCCGGCGCGCGCCAGATCCACCGCGAGCTGGTGCCGGCGTACGTCGGGTTCTTCCGCACGCAGGGCGTCATCACGACCAAGGCCGCGCTCGGCGCGCTCGGGCTGCCGGGCGGGCCGGTGCGCCCGCCGCTGTGCGACCTGGACGAGACGCAGCTCGCGACGTTGCGGAGCGACCTCGCCGAGGTAGGGATCAGCCTGTGAGCCACCCGCACCCGGAGCTCGGCGCCCCGCCGCCGCTGCCGGAGAACGGCCTGCGCGTCGTCCCGCTCGGCGGGCTCGGCGAGATCGGCCGCAACATGACGGTCTTCGAGTTCGCCGGGCGGCTGCTCGTCGTGGACTGCGGCGTGCTGTTCCCGGAGACCGAGCAGCCGGGCGTCGACCTGATCCTCCCGGACTTCTCCTACCTCCGGGACCGGCTCGAGGACGTCGAGGCGCTGGTCCTGACGCACGGCCACGAGGACCACATCGGCGCGGTGCCGTTCCTGCTGCGGGAACGCAACGACATCCCGCTGATCGGGACCCGGCTGACGCTCGCGCTGCTCGACTCGAAGCTGCGCGAGCACCGCATCACGCCGGTCATGGACACCGTGCGCGAGGGGGACACGCGGCGGTTCGGCCCGTTCGAGTGCGAGTTCGTCGCGGTCAACCACAGCGTCCCCGACGCGATCGCGGTCGGCATCCGCACGCCCGCCGGGCTCGTCGTGCACTCCGGCGACTTCAAGATGGACCAGCTCCCGATCGACGGGCGCATCACCGACCTGGGGGCGTTCGCGCAGTTCGGCCGTGAGGGGGTCGACCTGCTGCTGTCGGACTCCACCAACGCCGAGATGCCGGGCTTCGTCACGGGCGAGCGGGAGGTGGGGGAGGAGCTGCGGCGGATCTTCGCCACGGCCAAGGGCCGCATCATCACGGCCTGCTTCGCCTCGCACGTGCACCGCGTGCAGCAGGTCATCGACGCCGCGCACGAGCACGGCCGCAAGGTGGCGTTCGTCGGGCGGTCGATGGTCCGCAACATGGAGGTCGCGCGCGAGCTCGGCTACCTCACGGTCCCGGGCAACATCCTGATGAACGCCCGCGAGATCGACGCGCTGCCCGCGCCGCAGGTCTGCCTCATCTCGACCGGCTCGCAGGGCGAGCCGCTGTCCGCGCTGTCCCGGATGGCCAACCGCGACCACCCGGTCCGCATCGGCGCGGAGGACACGGTGATCCTCGCGTCGAGCCTCATCCCGGGGAACGAGAACGCCGTCCACCGCGTCATCAACGGCCTGCACCGCTGGGGCGCGACCGTGCTGCACAAGGGCAACTCCCTCGTGCACGTGTCGGGCCACGCGCCGGCCGGGGAGCTGCTGTACCTGCTCAACGCCACCAAGCCGCGCAACGTCCTCCCGGTGCACGGCGAGTGGCGGCACCTGCGCGCGCACGGCGCGCTCGCCGAGGCGACCGGCGTGCCGCGCGACCGCGTCGTGTACGCGGAGGACGGCGTCGTCGTGGACCTGGTGGACGGTGTCGCGCGGATCACCGGCCGGGTGCAGTGCGGCTACGTCTACGTCGACGGCCTGGTCGTCGGCGACGTCAGCGAGATGGCGTTGAAGGACCGGCGCATCCTCGGCGACGAGGGCTTCATCACGGTCGTCGTCGTCGTGGACTCGATGACCGGCAAGGTCACGGCGGGTCCGGAGTTCTTCGCGCGCGGGTTCAGCGACGCGGCGGCGACGCCGTTCGACGAGGCCGAGCAGCGGGTGTCCGACGCCCTGAGCAACGCGGGCGCCGAGGGCATCGGCGACACGCAGGCGTTGCAGCAGCTCGTCCGCCGCGCCGTCGGCAAGTGGGTCAACGAGACGTACGGCCGCCGCCCCATGATCATCCCGGTGGTCGTCGAGGTCTGAGGCGGCGGATCGGCCACCACTACGCGGTGCGTGTGGTGTTTGTGTGACTGGTGTGGCGCGGTTACCGTCTGTGCATGGCCACCCGCGCGCCCAGCACGCCGCCGCGCTCGCGTCCCGCGAGCCGCGCGTCCGCGCGCGCCGCGATCGACCTCGACGAGCCGCGACCGGCGGCCCGGCCGCCCGCGCGCAAGCCGGCGCCCCGCAAGCCGGCGCCCCGCAAGCCCGCCGCGCGGAAGCGGCCGCCGAAGAGGGCGCCGCTCTCCGCGCGCCTGCTGCGCGCGCTCGCCCGCGCGGTCGTGGGGATGTGGTCGCTCGTGGCGCACGGCGTGGGGGCGCTGGCCCGGACGTTCGGCTCGGGGGCCCGAGAGCTCGACGCGGCGCACCGCCGCGACGGCGCGGGGCTCGCCGCCCTCGCGGCCGCGATCGTCACCGCCGCGGCCGTCTGGTGGCAGGCGTCCGGCGCGCTGACCGGGCCGGTCAACGCGTTCGTGCGCGGCGCGGTCGGCAGCGCGGCGTTCCTGGTCCCGGTGCTGCTCGGCTACGGCGCCTGGCGGATGCTCCGCACGCCGGCCGACCCCACCGCGCGCGGCCGGCTCGCGGTCGGCTGGCTCGCGCTGTCGAGCGGCGTGCTCGGCCTCGTCCACCTGGCGCACGGCACCCCGGCGCCGCCCGAGGGCGCGAGCGCGATGCGCGGCGCCGGCGGGCTCGTCGGCTTCCTGGCGTCGTCGCCGGTGCGTTCCGCGCTCGGCCCGATCGTCGCGGTGCCGGTGCTGCTGATCGTGGCGCTGTTCGGGGTGCTGGTCGTCACCGCGACGCCGTTGAACGCCGTCCCCGACCGGCTGCGCGGCCTGCGCCGCGCGCCCGAGGAGCCGGAGGAGGCACCGGCCGCCGAGGAGACCGAGCCGCTCAAGCGCCGCCGCCCGTCCCGCAGCCGGGTCGGCGCGCTCGCCGAGCCGGACGACGCGACCGGCGCCCACGCCGCCGCCGAGGGGCCGGCGCCCCTGGTGCCCGCGTTCGTCGCGCCGCCCGAGCCGCCGCCGCACGCCCCGCCGCCGAAGGCCGCCGAGCAGCTCCCGCTGTCCTCGTCCGGCCGCCCCGGCTACGTCCTCCCGCCGCCGAAGCTGCTCCGCGAGGGCACCCCGCCGAAGGCGCGCACCAGCGCGAACGACTCGGTCATCGAGGCGCTCACCAGCGTGCTGGAGCAGTTCGACATCGACGCGCAGGTGACCGGCTTCACCCGCGGCCCGACGGTGACCCGCTACGAGGTCGAGCTCGGCAACGCGGTCAAGGTCGAGCGGATCACGCAGCTGTCCCGCAACATCGCGTACGCCGTGAAGTCGCCGGACGTCCGCATCATCAGCCCGATCCCCGGCAAGTCCGCCGTCGGCATCGAGATCCCCAACGTCGACCGCGAGCTGGTCTCGCTCGGCGACGTGCTGCGCTCGGCCGTCGCCACCGGCGACGCGCACCCGCTGACCGTCGCGCTCGGCAAGGACATCGAGGGCGGCTACGTCGTCGCCAACCTCGCGAAGATGCCGCACATCCTCATCGCCGGCGCGACCGGCGCCGGCAAGAGCACCTGCATCAACACGCTCATCACGAGCGTGCTGTCGCGGGCGACGCCGGACGACGTACGGCTCGTGCTGGTGGACCCGAAGCGGGTCGAGCTGACGCACTACCAGGGCATCCCGCACCTCATCACGCCGATCATCACCAACCCCAAGCGGGCCGCCGAGGCGTTGCAGTGGGTCGTGCGCGAGATGGAGATGCGCTACGAGGACCTGGCCGCGGTCGGCGTCCGGCACGTGGACGACTTCAACCGCAAGGTGCGCTCCGGCGAGATCCAGCCACCGCCGCTGTCGGAGCGGGTGTACCAGCCGTACCCGTACGTCCTCGTCATCGTCGACGAGCTGGCCGACCTGATGATGGTCGCGCCGCGCGACGTCGAGGACGCGATCTGCCGGATCACCGCGATGGCCCGCGCGGTCGGCATCCACCTGGTGCTCGCCACGCAGCGGCCGTCCGTCGACGTGGTGACCGGCCTGATCAAGGCGAACGTCCCGTCGCGGCTCGCGTTCGCCACGGCCAGCCTCGCGGACAGCCGGGTCATCCTCGACCAGCCGGGCGCGGAGAAGCTGGTCGGCCACGGGGACGGGCTGTTCCTGCCGATGGGCGCGTCGAAGCCGATGCGCATCCAGGGCGCGTACGTCTCCGAGGCCGAGATCGAGGCCGTCGTCACGCACTGCAAGCGGCAGGCCGACCCCGACTACCGCGACGACGTCGTCGGCACCGGCTCCATGGCGATCGGCGGCGCGTCGAAGACCGCGGACGACGACCTCGGCGACGACGACGACCTGCTCCAGCAGGCGGTGGAGCTCGTGGTGTCGACGCAGTTCGGCTCGACGTCGATGCTGCAGCGCAAGCTCAAGGTCGGGTTCGCCCGGGCCGGCCGGCTGATGGACCTGATGGAGCAGCGCGGCATCGTCGGCCCGTCGGAGGGCTCGAAGGCCCGCGACGTGCTCGTCCGGCCGGAGGAGCTGGAGGGCGTGCTGGTGACGTTGCGGGGCGGCTCCTGAGCGAGGTGGCGTTCCCGACGGCGGGCGACGCGGCGACGTACGCCGCCGTCCACCGCGTCGTCGCCGCCGTCACCGCGCTCGAGGGCGCGGTCGGCTGGCTGTCCGTCCCGACGCCGGAGGAGACCGCGGCGTGGATCGACGACCACCTCGCGCTGGCGGCGGCCGGCCGCGGGGGTGTGGCGCTGGTGTCGGTCGACGGGCGGGTCGAGGCGCTCGGCGTGTGGTCGCGCTACACCGCCCCGGTCGTCGCGCAGAACGCGGAGGTGCGCCGGGTGATGACGCACCCCGACGCCCGCGGCCGCGGGCTCGGGCGGGTCGTGGTCGAGGCGCTGACCGAGCACGCGCGGGCGCACGGGGTCGAGGTGCTGGTGCTCGACGCGCGCGGCAACAACCACGCGGCGCACGCCCTCTACGAGGCGCTCGGCTGGCGGCGGTGCGGCCTGATCCCGGACTTCATCGCGGTCGGGAACGACCGGTGGGACCGGGTGTTCTTCGCCAAGCGGGTCAACACGCCGCCGGGCGCGGTGCTGCACGGCAGCGCTCCCGTGGGGCCCGGCGCGTCGCTCCGGCGCAAAGACGCACAAACGTAGCTTTGCCGACTTTGATCCGGGGCGCCTAGACTGCTGCTCGCGCGTCCGCCGACCCTTCCCCTGGAGCGGCGCGCAGTCGGCCGTGGAGGTGTCGTCGCATGAGCATCGGCGCGGACCTCGCGGCTGCCCGGGAGGCCGCCGGCCTGACGATCGACGACGTGAGCCGCGCCACGCGCATCCGTGGCGAGCTGCTCCGGCGGATCGAGGCGGACGACTTCGCCGGCTGCGGCGGTGCCGTGTACGCGCGCGGCCACATCCGTTCGATCGCGACCCACGTCGGCGCCGACCCGGCGCCGTTGCTCGCGGAGTTCGACCGGCAGACCGGCGGCCCGCAGGCGCCGGCCGCGCGCGAGATCTTCGAGCACGAGGTCATCGCGATGCCGGAGCGCACCGGCCCCAACTGGACGGCCGCGATGGCCGTCGTCGCGGGCCTGCTGCTCGTGGTGGCGCTGGTGTCGGTGTTCAGCGCGAACACGCCGTCCACGCCGTCGGCCGTGGCGCCGTTGACCTCCTCGTCGCCCACGCCGACCGCCGCGCCGTCGCTCGCCGCGACGAGCGCGCCGCCGCTCGTGGCCGGCAACATCGGCGGCGTCAACCTGCGCGTCAAGGTCGTGAACAGCCGGTCGTGGGTCACCATCCGCGCCGACGGCAAGACCGTGCACGAGGGCCTGATGACGGCCCCCTCGCAGCAGGACTTCACCGCCAAGAACAAGATCAACGTCGTGTTCGGCAACGCCGGCGCCGTGCAGATCGTGGTCAACGGCCGCGACCTCGGCTCGCCGGGCGGCGCCGGCGAGGTGGTGCGGCTGGAGTTCCTGCCGGGCGACCCCGCGAACGCCGGCTGAACGCCGTTCCCCGCACACCGGGCGGATAGTCTCGTCCGCATGTCCTCCCGCCGCGTCGCGCTCGTGACGCTGGGCTGCGCGCGCAACGAGGTGGACAGCGAGGAGCTCGCCGCGCGGTTCGCGGCGGGCGGGTTCTCCCTCGTCGAGGACGCCGCCGACGCGGACGCGGTCGTGGTCAACACCTGCGGCTTCGTGGAGCAGGCCAAGCGCGACTCGATCGACACGCTGCTGGAGGCCCGCGGCCTCGACGCCGACGGCCGCCGCCGCGCGGTGGTCGCGGTCGGCTGCCTCGCCGAGCGGTACGGCGCCGAGCTGGCGTCGTCGCTGCCGGAGGCCGACGCGGTGCTCGGCTTCGACTCCTACGCCTCGCTCGCCGCGACGATCGGCGACCTCTTGGCGGGCGGCCCGGCGCCGGCGTCGCACGCGCCGCGGGACCGCCGGACGTTGCTGCCCATCACGCCGGTGGACCGGGCCGCGGCCACGGCGTCCGCCCTGGCGGGGGCGCCCGCGGTGCCGGACCTGCCGGACGGCGTGGCGCCGGCGAGCGGCCCGCGCCGGTACCGGCTCACCGGCGGCCCGGTCGCCCCGCTGAAGCTGGCCAGCGGCTGCGACCGGCGGTGCTCGTTCTGCGCGATCCCGTCGTTCCGCGGGGCGTTCGTCTCGCGGCCGCCGGAGGAGGTGCTCGCCGAGGCGGAGTGGCTCGCCGCGCAGGGCGTGCGCGAGCTGCACCTGGTGAGCGAGAACTCCACGTCCTACGGCAAGGACCTCGGCGACGTCCGGCTGCTCGAACGCCTGCTGCCCGCCGTCGCCGCGGTGCCCGGGATCGTGCGGGTGCGGCTGGCGTACCTCCAGCCCGCGGAGATGCGGCCCTCGCTGGTCGAGGCGATCGCCGGCACCGACGGCGTCGCCGACTACTTCGACCTGTCGTTCCAGCACAGCAGCCCGACGGTGCTGCGGGCGATGCGGCGGTTCGGCGGGACGGAGGCGTTCCTCGGCCTGGTGCGCTCGATCCGCGAGCTCGCGCCGGAGGCGGGCATCCGCTCGAACTTCATCGTCGGGTTCCCCGGCGAGACCGCCGCGGACTACGCCGAGCTCGAACGCTTCCTCACCGAGGCGCGCCTCGACGCGGCCGGCGTGTTCCGCTACTCCGACGAGGACGGCACCGAGGCCGCCTCGATGCCCGGCAAGGTCCGCTCCGACGTCGCCGCGCGGCGGTACGAACGGCTCGTCACGCTGGCCGAGGAGCTGACCGCGCAGCGCGCCGAGGAGCGGGTCGGCACCGTCGTGGAGGTGCTCGTCGAGGAGGCCGGCCCCGACGGCGCCGAGGGGCGGGCGCACCACCAGGCGCCGGAGGTGGACGGCACCGTGTCGCTGGCACCGCCGGGCGACGGGCGCCGCTACGCCGTGGGCGAGGTCGTGACCGCGCGGGTCGTCTCGTCGGCGGGCGTGGACCTGGTCGCGGAGCCGGTGTGACGAGCCCGCTGGAGGCCGTCGACCCGGCCGCGGTCGCGCCCGACCCGCAGGCGTCCGTCGTCAACGTCGCCAACGCGCTCACCGTCCTGCGGCTGCTGCTGGTGCCGGCGTTCCTCGCGCTGCTGTTCGCCGCGGACGGCCACGCGACGGGGTGGCGGTGGGCGGCGTGGGCGGCGTTCGCGGTGGCGTCGTTCACCGACCGGATCGACGGGGAGCTGGCCCGCCGCCGCGGGCTGGTCACGTCGTTCGGGCAGATCGCCGACCCGATCGCCGACAAGGCGCTGACCGGCGCCGCGCTGTGCGGCCTGTCCGCGCTGGGCGAGCTGCCGTGGTGGGTGACCGGGCTCGTGCTCGTGCGCGAGGTGGGCGTGACGGCGTTGCGGTTCTGGGTGATCCGCCACGGCGTCATCCCGGCGAGCCGCGGCGGCAAGGTGAAGACGTTCGTCCAGGGCATCGCGATCGGGCTGTACGTGCTGCCGCTGTCCGGCCCCCTCGCGTCCGCGCGGTGGTGGGTGATGGTGGCCGCGGTGGGCGTCACGGTCGGCACCGGCGTCGACTACGTGGCGCGCGCGCTGACGCTGCGGCAGACGTCCGCGCGGGCGGCGATGAAGCGCGCGCGCAAGGCCGCGCGATGAGGGTCGAGCTGCTCGCGGTCGGGACCGAGCTGCTGTTCGGCGACATCGTCAACGGCAACGCCGCCTGGCTCGGCCAGCGCCTCGCCGAGGCGGGCGTCGACGTGACGACGTCGGTCGTCGTCGGCGACAACGTCGCGCGGATCGCGCACGCCGTCGTGACCGCGCTGTCCCGCGCCGACGCGCTGGTGATCACCGGCGGCATCGGGCCGACCCAGGACGACCTGACCCGCGAGGCGCTCGCGCTGGCCGCCGGCGTCGACCTGGTGCGCGACCCGGAGCTGGAGGCGGGGCTGCGGGCGCGGTTCGAGGCGTTGCGCCGCGACGTGCCCGAGATGAACTACCGGCAGGCCGACCTGCCGCGCGGCGCCACCTCGATCCCGAACGCGCGCGGCACCGCGCCCGGCGTCCGCGTCGAGATCGGCGGCGGCGTGGCGTACGCGCTGCCGGGGGTGCCGTTCGAGATGGAGCGGATGTTCGCCGACTCGGTGCTGCCCGACCTGCTGGCCCGCGCCGGCGAGCCGGCCTGCATCGTGCACCGGGTGCTGCGCACGGCCGGCATGTGGGAGTCAGCGGTCGCCGCCGCCCTGGAGTCGCAGGTCGCGCGGCTGGAACGCGAGGGCGGCGTGACGGTGGCGTTCCTCGCGTCGCAGGGGCAGACCCGGGTCCGGCTCACCGCGAAGGCGGCGACCGCCGAGGCGGCGCTGGCCATGATCGCGCCCGAGGAGGCCGCGGCCCGCGCGGCGCTCGGGTCGGCGGTGTACGGCGCCGACGACGACACGCTCGACGGCGTCGTCGCGGCGCTGCTGCGCGCGCGGTCGGAGACCGTCGCGACGGCGGAGTCGTTGACCGGCGGCCTGCTCGGCGCCGAGCTGACCAAGGCGCCCGGCGCGTCCGACGTCTACGCGGGCGGCGTGGTGGCGTACGCCACGGCGTTGAAGCGCTCCCTGCTCGGCGTCGGCCCCGACGTCCCCGCGGTGTCCGCCGAGGCGGCCGCGGGGATGGCCACCGGGGTGCGGGAGCTGACGGGGGCCACGTACGGCGTGTCGCTGACCGGCGTCGCCGGGCCGGCCCCGCAGGACGACCGGCCGGTGGGGACCGTGTACGTCGGCCTCGCCTCGCCGACCGACGTGGTCACGCGCGAGCTGCGGCTGCCGGGGGACCGGCCGCGGGTGCGGACGTTCGCCGTCGTGGCGGCGTTGAACCTGCTCCGGCTGCACCTGACCGGGGCGTCGTGGACGTAGCCCGGCTGCTTGGGGACCCGGCCGCGTTCCACGCGCGCTACCAGCCGGTGGTGGACGTCGTCACGCGGGCGACCGTGGGCTACGAGGCGATGCTGCACGGCCCGGACCGCACCGAGCCGGGGGAGCTGTTCGCGGCCGCCGCCTCCTCCGGGCTGCTGGCCGAGCTGGACCGCGTCGCGCGCACCGTCGCGCTGCGGGACGCGGGTCCGTGGCTCGGCTCCGCGCTGCTGTTCGTGAAGCTCGCCGTCTCGGCCGGCGACCTGCCCGCCGACTGGCTCGTCTCGACCACGGACGCGGCGCGGGCCGCGGGGGTGCCGTTGCGCCAAGTCGTGCTCCAGGTCGTGCAGCCGCGCCCCGGCGAGCCGCTGGAACGCACCGCCCGCGTCGTCATCCGCTGCCGCGGCGCCGGCTGCCAGGTCGCGCTGGTCGGCGCGGGCGACGCGCGGGTCGTGCGCAACCTCGTGGGGTCGTTGCTGCCGGACTACGTCACGCTCGACCGCTCGCTCGTCTCGCGGCTGCCGGCGCCGGACGCCGTGTCGCTCGCCCGCGAGCTGCTGCGCGAGGCCGCCGCGGGGTCGGCCGGGACGATCGCGTTCGGCGTGGAGACCGAGGCGCAGGCCGCGGCGGTGCTGGAGCTCGGCGTGCCGTGGGCGCAGGGGTGGCTGTACGGGCGGCCGCGGCGCCCGCCGGCGTAGCTGCGTCGCGCCGCCGGGTCGCCGCGTTCGCCCAGAGCGAACGCGGGCGGTGCGCCCGTTTCCTGTCACAGCCGGGGGTTACTGTGATCCGTACCGGCCCGGGTGCCGCCCGGACCGTCGCTCGCCGAACGGAGGCCCGCGCATGACGTTGCTACGCCGGGAGATCGGGGCCGTCCTGCGCCGGCACCGGGAGGCCCAGGAGCGGACGCTGCGGTCCGTCGCGAGCGCGGCCGGGGTGTCGTTGGGGTACCTGTCGGAGGTCGAGCGCGGCGTCAAGGAGGCGTCCTCCGAGCTGCTGGCCGCGATCTGCGGCGCGCTCGGGGTGCCGTTGCCGTCGGTGCTGGTGGACGTGGCGGACGCGCTGTTCCTCGCGGAGGCGGGGGCGCGGGAGCCGGTCGGCTTCGTGCCCGCGTCGCTGGTGCGGGCGGTGCCGGAGCACGCGCTCGCCGCGCCGGGCGAGCCCGCGGCGGTGGCGGTCGCCGCGTAGCCGCCGCGCAGCCGCCGCGTAGCCGGGTGCCCGCCGCCGCGGAGTTGACCGGCGCGGGCGGAGCCGGTGAGATTGGACGCCACCACCACGGAACGTCCAATCCGACCACCGGAGCCCCGTGACCACGCCGACCGCGCGCGCCTGGGCGCCGTGGGTCACCGCCGCGCCGCCCGCGCCTGCCGCGCCCCCGGCACCGGCCGTGCCGCCTGTCGCGCCCCCGGCCGCGCCCCCGGCCGCGCCCCCGGCCGCGCCCCCGGCACCGGCCGCGCCCGCCGCGGCGAGCCCGCGCGCGGCGGCGAACGCCGCCCCCCGCCGCGACCCCGGCTCGCGCGGCCGCGGCGGCATCGGCATGACCCGGTCGCGGGCCGGCATCCTCTCCGGCGCCGCGAAGTGCCTCGCCCGCTACGGCACCCGCAAGACCACGATGGGCGACATCGCCCGCGAGGGCGGCATCGCGAAGGCGACGCTCTACAACCACTTCCGGGCCAAGGCCGACGTCTACGCCGCCCTGCTGGCCGACGAGGTCGACGACCTGCTCACCCACGTCGTCGAGGTGCCCGGCGCGCCCGGCTCGGCCGAGTCGGTGGTCGCGGCGCTCGCGTACGCGGCCGAGTGGCTGTCCGAGCACCCCGTCCTGCGCGCGCTGCGCGACCGCGAGCCGGAGCTCGCCGCGCGCCTCGCCCGCCCGTCCGACGCGGAGCCGTGGCAGGCGGCGCGGCAGGCGGCGTTGCACCGCGTCTCGCTCGCCGTCGCGGCGGGGGAGCTGCATCCGCAGACCGACCCGGCCGCGGCCGTGGACGCGTTGCTGCGCTGGGTCGTCTCGCACGTCGTCTGGCCCGCCGCGCCCGGCACCGCCGAGGCGGCCGCGCGGCAGCTCGTGCACGGCCTCGTCGGGTCGCCGCACGCCGGGGCCGCGGCGCCCCGCGCGATCTAGCCTTCGCCGCCGCCGAGCCGGGCCTGGAGGAACGCCCGCTCCGCGTCGTTCGAGGTCAGCGCGAGCGCGCGCTCGTACGCCGCCCGCGCCTCCTCGTGCCGCCCCAGCCGGCGCAGCAGGTCCGCGCGGGTCGCGTGGAACAGGTGGTACCCGTCGAGCGGGCCGGCGAGCGCGTCGACCAGCGGCAGCGCCGCCGCCGGGCCGTCGCCGAGCGACACCGCGACCGCGCCGTTCAGCGCGACGACCGGGGACGGCGCGACGCGCATCAGGGCGCCGTACCAGCCGGCGATGCGCGGCCAGTCGGTGTCCTCGTACGCCGGCGCGGCCGCGTGCTCCGCGGCGATCGCGGCCTGCAGGACGTACGGTCCCGGCTCGCCGCGCCGCAGCGCCCGCGCCACCAGCTCGCGCCCCTCGGCGATCGCCGCGGCGTCCCAGCGTGACCGGTCCTGGTCGGCGAGCAGCACGAGCCCGCCGTCCTCACCCGTGCGGGTCGCGCGGCGCGAGTCGTGCAGCAGCATCAGCGCGAGCAGCCCGAGCACCTCGGCCTCGTCGGGCAGCAGCGCGGCGAGCATCCGGCCGAGGTCGAGCGCGCGCTCGACCAGCTCGGGGCGGGTGAGGCCGCCGGACGTGGCGACGTAGCCCTCGTTGAAGACGAGGTAGACGACGGCGAGCACCGCCCCGAGCCGGTCGGGTAGCTCCGCCGCCGGCGGGACGCGCAGCGGGATCGCGGCGGCGCGGACCTTGCGCTTCGCCCGGACGAGGCGTTGCGCCATCGTCGCCTCCGGTACGAGGAACGCCCGGGCGATCTCCGCCGTCGTCAGCCCGGACAGGCAGCGCAGCGTCAGCGCCACCTGCGCCTCGACCGACAGCGCCGGGTGGCAGCAGCCGAAGACGAGCTCCAGGCGTTCGTCGGGGAACGTGCTCGGCACCCGGTCACCTCCGCCCCGGTCGAGGTCGGTCCGCAGCTCCGCCAGGCGGCGCGCGTAGGTGCGGTCGCGGCGCAGCCGGTCCAGCGCCTTGCGCCGCGCGGTCGTGGCGAGCCAGGCGCCGGGGTTCGCGGGAACGCCGTCGCGCGGCCACGTCTCCACCGCCGCGACGAACGCCTCCGCCGTCGCGTCCTCCGCCACGTCGAGGTCGCCCACGGCGCGGGCCACGCCGGCGAGCACGCGCCCCCACTCCGTCCGGTGCGCGTGCTCGACGGCGGCCGCCGTCACGGCCTCACTCGTCGCGCGGCCCGAAGTCGATCACCGGCCGCACCTCGACCGTGCCGTGGCTCGCGCCGGGGCAGGCGGCGGCGAGCTCGATCGCCTTGTCGAGGTCAGGCGCGGTGACGAGGTAGAAGCCGCCGAGCGCCTCCTTGCTCTCGACGAACGGCCCGTCGGTCGTCAGGCGCTCGCCGTCGCGGACCCGGACGCACGTCGCGGTCGACGTCGGGTGCAATGCCTCGCCGGACGGGTCGGCGCCCGAGGCGCGCAGCATGTCGCCGTACGCGTAGTAGGCGGCCATGATCGCGTTGTCCTCGTCGGGCGTGGTCTCGCGGGTCTCGTCGGAGTAGATGAGCAGCGCGTACTGCGGCATGGGAGCCCTCCCTCGTGCCCGGCCCGGCGCCGGGATCGTTCCTACGACGAACGGGGCCGGCGCGGATCGACACCTCGCCGCGGATTCTCCTCGGCGGGTGCCCGCGCCGCGCCACCCGTGGCCGGGCCGCGCGCCGCGCGGCCGGCCGGCGCCCGGCCGGTCGGTGCCGGGCCGGTCGGTGCCCGGCCGGTCGGTGCCGGGCCGGTCGGGGCCGGGCCGGGCTGGCAGTGCGGGCACCAGTACGTGAGCCGCCCCCGCCCCGGGTCGTCCGGCTCCTCCTGCTCCGCGCTGCGGACCGGCGTGCCGCAGCGCCGGCACGGGCGGCCGCCGCGTTCGAACACCCAGTGCTGCCGCCCCGGCCGGGTGTCGCCGGTGGTGGCCTGCGACCAGCGTTCGCGGTTGCTGGCGATCAGCCGCCGCGCGAGCGCCACGAGGGCGGGGAGGTCGGCCACGTCGCCCACGCGGGTCCAGGGCGAGACTCCCCGGAGGAACAGCGACTCGCTCTTGTAGAGGTTGCCGATGCCGGCCAGGTTTCGCTGGTCCAGCAGCGCCGGGCCGATCTCGCGGTCGGGGTCGCGGCGCAGGCGGCGTACCGCCTCGTCCGGGTCCCAGTCCGGGCCGCACGTGTCGGGCCCGAGGTGGCCCACCGCCGCGGCCTCGCCGCCGGGCGGGAGCAGCTCGAGCACCGGCAGCCGGTAGCCCACGGCCACCGCACCGTCCACCTCCAGCACGGCGCGGATCTGGTGCGCCGGTCCGCCGTGCCAGCGTTCGCCGGGCGCGTAGAGGTGCCAGGTGCCGTCCATGCGGAAGTGCGAGTGCAGCGTGCGGCCGTCGTCCAGCCGCATCAGCATGTGCTTGCCGCGCGCGACGAACTCCGTCACCGTGCGCCCGGCCAGGTCCACCGTCGCGAGCGACGGCACCCGGAAGTCGGTGCGGCGCAGCACCTTTCCCGCCAGCGCGGCGTGCATCGACCGCGCGGCGAGCCAGACGGTGTCGCCCTCGGGCACGGTTCAGCCTCGCGCGACGGCGCGGACCTGGAGCCAGTCGCGCATCGCCCCGGGGCGCGTCCCCACCGACGCCACCGCCCAGCCGGCCGCGTCCAGCAGTGCCCGCAACGGCGCCTCGTCGTGGTAGACGAACCAGCGCGGCGGCGGGTGCTCGCCGGCGGTGTCGTACGGCGGGTCCTCCCACCCGTCGGTGCCGCCGGTCGCGGTCGACAGCGCGAGCAGCCCGCCGGGCCGGGTGACCCGCCGCCACTCGCCCAGCGTCGCGGGCACGTCCTCGCGCGGGACGTGCAGCAACGCCGCCGACGACCACACGCCGTCGAACGTCCCGTCGCCGAACGGCAGCCGCCGCTGGTCGCCGAGCACCACCGGTACGCCGCGCCGCCGCGCGCGCAGCGCCATCTCGCGCGAGAGGTCCAGCGCGACCGCGCGCAGCCCCGCCGTCGCCAGGGCCTCGGTGTGCTGGCCCGGCCCCGCGCCGGCGTCGAGCACGACCGGCGCCGCCGCCGTCCCCGGCGCGCCGCTGCGCGCGGGGGCCGCGTCGCCCGGCGCCCCGCTCCGCGCGGGGACCGCCCCGCCCGGCGCCCCGTCCCGCGCGGGCGCGCCCCCGGCCCGTGCCCCGCTGCGGGCAGGGGCGGCGTCGCGGACGGCCGCCGCCCACTCGGCCCGCCACGCCACGAACTCCTCCGCCGGCGACGCGGTGCGCTCCTCGTACGAGGCCGCTATGAGGTTGTACGAACGGCGGGTCACCGCCACAGGGTCGTCCGGGTCCGCTGCCCTCACCCCCTCAGCCGCAGGCCGCGCGGCGTGGGCCGGAACCCCGCCGCCTCCAACGCCGCCCCCAACGGCGTGCCCAGCACGAAGTCGCCGTCGGTCCGCTCGACGGCGAGCTTGCCGAGCGAGCCCTCGCGCACCGCCAGCGCGAGGGCGTCGACGGCGGGCTGGAGGCGTTCCGGCTCCTCGGTCCAGGTGAGCAGGCTCCGGCCGCCGCGCTCGACGTAGAGGACGAGGTCACCGTCGACGAGCACGACGAGCGCGCCGGCCTTGCGGCCCGGCCGGTGCCCGGTCGAGGCGCCGTCGCCGGAGCCGGAGTCGGCGATGCGTTCGGGCCAGCCGAGGGCGGCGCCGTACGGGTTCGCCGGGTCGGTGGCGGCGAGCACGATCGCCGGCGGCGTCCGCACCCGGCCGGTCCGCGAGCCGGGCGCCCACGTCTCGGGGCCGGGCGGCGGGAGCACGTCGTCGTGGCGGCGTTCGGAGGCGAGGGCGCGGACCCGGTCGATCGCGCCGGGCAGCGCGAACTGCGCGGCGCCCAGC
Source organism: Mycobacteriales bacterium (assembly GCA_036382875.1). Classification (GTDB taxonomy): domain Bacteria; phylum Actinomycetota; class Actinomycetes; order BP-191; family BP-191; genus BP-191. The sequence continues at coordinate 50,671 of DASVPJ010000021.1, read as the reverse complement.
CCCTCCACGAAGTAGCCGCGCCGGCACCGGCCGGACTCCTCCATCGCCTTGAGCACGGCGTAGACCGCGGCGAACCCGCCGGGCACGTGCTCGGCCTGCACCGCGCCGCGCGTGACGACGCCGTGCCGGTCCAGCAACGTCTCCGCCACCGCGTGCATCCGCCGCGTCGCGTCGGCCTCGCGGTCGGGCAGCAACGACCAGCGGCCCGCGCCCATCGGGGGCCCGGACCGCGACGGCAACGCCGGGCGGCCGAGCCCGCGGTAACGCGACACCGGCGCGCGGCGCCGCGACGGCGCCCGGCCCCGGCCGAGCAGCGAGCGCAACGGCGCCAGGGTGTCGTTGGTCACCAGGCCCGCCCAGACGAGGTCCCACAACGCCGTCACGAGGTCCGCGTCGTCCGGCCCGCCGACCCGGTCCGACAGCGAGCGGAAGAACAGCGCCGCCCCGCCCTCCAGCGCCGCCAGCACCGACGCGTGCAACGGCGACGGATCGGCGAGCGGCGACGGCGGCAGCAGCAACGGCGCCGCGTCGGCGAGGTACAGCGACACCCAGCCGTCCGACCCCGGCAGCGCGCCGGAGCCCGCCCACACGACGTCACCCGACGCGCAGAGCTCGTCCAGCAGCGCGGGGCTGTAGTCGGCCACCCGGGACGGCAGCACCAGCGACTCGAGCGCCGACGCGGGCACCGGCGCGCCGGCGAGCTGCTCGACCGCGCGCAGCACCGCGTCGAGGCCGCGCCCCGACGACGAGCCGACCTGCTGCCAGGCGGGCAGGAACCGGGCGAGCGCCACCGCCGGCACCGGCTCGACCTCGCGCCGGAGCTTCGCCAGCGAACGCCGCCGCAGCGACCGCAGCACCTCCGCGTCGCACCACTCCGTGCCGGAGCCGCCGGGCCGGAACTCCCCGTGCACGACGCGCCCCGCGGCGGCGAGCCGGTGCAGCGCGTCGTGCACCACGGCGACCCCGAGCCCCAGCCGCGCCGCGGCGTCGGCGGCCACGAACGGCCCGTGCGTGCGCGCGAAACGCGACACCAGGTCGCCGAGCGGGTCGGCGACCGGCTCGAGGAACGCCTCCGGCAGCCCGACCGGCAACGGCACCCCGAGCGCGTCGCGCAGCCGGGACGCGTCCTCGGCGGCGACCCAGCGCTCGGAGCCCGCGATCCGTACCCGCAGCGCCCGCCGCGCCTCCTCCAGCTCGGCCAGCCAGGCGGGCTGCGCGCCCCGCTCCACCGCCTCGGCGGTGGTCAGGTCGCCGAGCACGCGCAGCAGGTCGGCCACCTCGTCGGGGGAGCGCGCGTGCCAGGAGGGAGCGAGGCGTTGCAGCTCGACCTCCACCTCGGCCAGCGCCTCGACGTCGATCAGCTCGCGCAGCTCGGCCTGGCCGAGCAGCTCGGCGAGCAGCGCGGAGTCCAGCGACAACGCCTGCGCGCGGCGCTCGGCCAGCGGCGCGTCGCCCTCGTACATGAACGCGCCGATGTAGCCGAACAGCAGCGACCGCGCGAACGGCGACGGCGCCGGCGTCTCGACCTCCACCAGCTTGACCTTGCGCGCCGCGACGTCGGACATCAGCCCGCGCAGCCCGGGCACGTCGAACACGTCCTGCAGGACCTCCCGCATCGCCTCCAGCACGACCGGGAACGACCCGAAGCGGCCCGCCACCTGCAGCAGCACCGCCGACTTCTGGCGCTGCTGCCACAACGGCGTCCGCTTGCCCGGGTTGCGCCGGGGGAGCAGCAGCGCGCGTGCCGCGCACTCGCGGAAGCGCGACGCGAACAGCGCCGACCCGCCGACCTCGTCGCGGACCAGCCCCTCCACCTCGTCCGGGTCGAGCAGCACCAGCTCCGCGGTCGGCGCCTCCTGCGACTCGGGCAGCCGCACGACGATGCCGTCGTCGGAGTGCATCGTCTGCACCTCGACGCCGTACCGCTCCCGCGCGCGTGCCGCGACGGCCAGCGCCCAGGGCGCGTTGACCTGCGCCCCGAACGGCGAGTGCACGCAGAGCCGCCAGTCGCCGAGCTCGTCGCGGAACCGTTCGACCAGCACCGTGCGGTCGTCGGGGAGGTGGCCGGTCGCCGCCTGCTGCTCGCGCAGGTACGCCACCAGGTTGGCCGACGCCCACTCGTCCAGGCCCGCCTCCGCGGCCCGCGCCCGCGCGTCCGGGTCGGACAGCCGAGACATCGTCCGGAGGAACGCCCCCAGCGCCCGGCCCAGCTCCACCGGCCGGCCGGGCGCGTCGCCGTGCCAGAACGGCATCTTGCCCGGCACCCCCGGCGCCGGCGTGACGAGCACCCGGTCGTGGGTGATCTCCTCGATCCGCCACGACGACGAGCCGAGCTTGAACACGTCGCCGACCCGCGACTCGTACACCATCTCCTCGTCCAGCTCGCCCACCCGCGAGCCTTTCTCGCCGACGAGGAAGACGCCGAACAGCCCCCGGTCGGGGATCGTGCCGCCCGAGGTGACGGCGAGACGCTGCGCGCCGGGCCGCGGCGTCAGCGCGCCGGAGAGCCGGTCCCAGTTGAGCCGCGGCCGCAGCTCGGCGAAGTCGTCGGACGGGTAGCGCCCGGACAGCATGTCGAGCGTCGCGTCCAGCGCGGACGCGGGCAGCGTCGCGAACGGCGCCGCCCGCCGTACCACCGCCGCCAGGTCGTCCACCGTCCACGGGTCCATCGCGACCATCGACACGATCTGCTGGGCGAGCACGTCCAGCGGGTTGCGCGGGTAGCGCAACGACTCGATCTCGCCGTCGCGCATGCGCTCGACCACGACGGCGCTCTGCACGAGGTCGCCGCGGTACTTCGGGAACAGCACCCCGCGCGACACCGCCCCCACCTGGTGCCCCGCCCGGCCGACGCGCTGCAGCCCGGACGCCACCGACGGCGGCGCCTCGACCTGCACCACCAGGTCGACCGCGCCCATGTCGATGCCGAGCTCCAGCGACGACGTCGCGACCACGGCGGGCAGCCGTCCCGCCTTGAGGTCCTCCTCGATCAGCGCGCGCTGCTCCTTCGACACCGACCCGTGGTGCGCGCGGGCGATCTCCGCGGGGGCACCGGCCCCGACGCCCGCCTGCGCCATCAACGCGGCCGGCGCGTGGTCGACGGGCAGCTCCTCGCCCGTGCGCCGCGCGTACGCGATCGCGTTCAGCCGCGCGCACAGCCGCTCGGCGAGGCGCCGAGAGTTCGCGAACACGATGGTCGAACGGTGCGCCTCGATCAGGTCCACGATGCGTTCGTCCACCGCCGGCCAGATCGACGAACGGTCCTCGCCGCCCGCCGCCGGGCCGTTCGTCACGCCGAGCCCCTCGCCGAGCGCGCTCATGTCCTCGACCGGCACCACGACCGTGAGCTCGATCGTCTTCGCGGCCGGCGGCGACACGACGGTCACCGGCCGCGACCCGCCGAGGAACGTCGCCACCTCGTCCAGCGGCCGGACCGTCGCCGACAGCCCGATCCGCTGGGCCGGCGCGTCGAGCAGCGCGTCGAGGCGTTCGAGGGACAGCGCGAGATGGGCGCCGCGCTTCGTCGCGACGAGGGCGTGCACCTCGTCCACGATCACCGTCTCGACGCCGCGCAACGACTCCCGCGCCGCGCTGGTCAGGATCAGGAACAACGACTCCGGCGTCGTGATCAGGATGTCCGGCGGCGCGGTCGTGAACCGCCGCCGCTCGTCGGCCGGCGTGTCCCCGGACCGCACCGCGACCGCCACGTCGGGCGGGTCGAGCCCGAGCCGTGCCGACGCGGCGCGGATGCCGGTGAGCGGCGCGCGGAGGTTGCGCTCCACGTCGACCGCGAGCGCCTTCAACGGCGACACGTAGACGACGCGGCACCGCCGTGTCTTGTCCTCCGGCGGCGGGGACGCGGCGATCCGGTCGAGCGACCAGAGGAACGCCGCCAGCGTCTTCCCCGAGCCGGTCGGCGCGACGACGAGCGCGTTGGCGCCGTCCTGCACCGCCGTCCAGGCGCCCTCCTGCGCGGCGGTGGGCGCGGCGAACGACCCTTCGAACCACGCGCGCGTGGCCGGCGAGAAGCGGTCGAGTGCACCCATGCGTACGAGTCTGGACCGGGGGTGTGACAAAAAGCGCGGTGGGCGTCAGCCCGGCGATCGCCGGCGGACTGTCGGATACCCGACAGACACAGCCCCTGGGGCGCGGCGACAGTGTCGCGCGGCGGGCGCCTGCGGGGGCGCCGCCCGTCCGGTTCGTGTGCGCGCCGCGCGCGGGCCGAACGTGCGAGGCGCGCGGGTGTTCCGAGCAACGGGGGTGGAGGGCCCGCGCGCCTCGCTACGTCCGCGCTGCCGCGAGACCCGCGGCGTCCCGCCGGCGCCGCGCCACCGGCCGCACGCCCGGCATCACGCCCGGCATCACGGCAGCGGCGTCAGCCACTCCGTGTAGACCGCCCCGTCCACCCGCGGGCCCTCCGGATGGCACGGCGGGACCGGGTGCTCGGGCGGCGTGAACGGCACCCACGCCCGGAACAGCCGGATCTCGGCCGGGTACGCGCCCAGCGCCGGGCCGCAGTACGACCGCCACCACAGCGAGGCACGGAGGGTCCCCTCGGGCGGCAGCGGCGGCTCGTGCCGGAGGTCGCTGTCCATCGCGTGGCTCAGCCGCAACGGCGTCCCGTCCTGGGCGTACACGCGCAGGAACGGCTTGTCGTTCGTCGCGCAGAAGTCGAGGGACACGTTGCGCAGCACGACGTCGACCCGTACGCGGCCCTCCCGTTCGGCCACCGAGGCGGACACCACCCGCCATGCCTCCGCCGCGCACTCCGTCTCCCCCCACTGGACGAACATCTTCGAGCTCTCCCTGGTCGCGGTCGAGCACGGCGGCCGTTCACCGCCGACCGGCAGGTCGACCGTGGTGGCACCGGCCTGGACCCGGAGCCGCAGCGCGGCCGGGGTGCCGCAGAACGGGCCGACCCAGTCCAGGAGGAGGCTGCGCGGCGTCCCGTCCAGGACGAACGCCCCCTCAGGGCCGGTGAACCGCGACGTCACCCCGATGTCCCGTCCCGCGCCGTCCAGCAACGTCACCGCCGGCGACCGCGTGACCCGGCACGCCGGACCGGCGGCGCGGAGCTCGACCGAGGCCCGCTTGCCGTAGCTGCCTTCCGCGAAGTCGAGCGCCACGGCGGTGACGCCGCCCTTCCGGCACTCGGGGTACGACGACACCGGGACCACGGGAGCCCCCGTCGGCGCCACCGTGGGCGTCGCCGTCGGGGTCGCCGTCGGCGACGGCGTACCCGGAGCGGGCTCGGTCACCGGGGGAGCGGGATCACCCGGCGCGGCGACGTACGCCACCCCCGCCACGAGCGCGACGACGGCCGCCGCCGCGGCGAACGGGAGCCACCGCGCGCCGCCCCGCCGCGGCACGGCCGATGGCACCGGCGGGGTCCCCGGCTCGGGCCGCGCCGCGACCCACCGCGCGGCGTAGTCGCGCAGCCGCTCGTCCATCCGTTCGTCAGTCATCGCCCAGCTCCTCACGCAACCGCCGCCGGGCGTCGTGCAGCGTCGACTTCACGGTGCCTTCCGCGCAGCCCATGACGACCGCGCACTCCGCGACCGGCAGGCCGGTGAAGTAGTGCAACGCGACCGCGAGCCGTTGCCGCTCGGGCAGCCGCCGCAACGCCGCCTCCAGGGCCGCGTCCCCCTCGCGCACCGGCGCCGGCAGGTCCGCCGGCAGCGGCTCGAACGGCCTCCGCCGCAGCCGCGTGCGCCGCGCCCGGTCGGCGACGACCGCGAGCAGCCAGGTGCGCGGCGTGCCGCGCCCCGCGTCGTAGGTCTCCCAGCGCCGCCACGCCCGGGTCAGCGCGTCCTGCACGACGTCGTCGCCGTCGCCCGGCGCGAGCCGTTCGGCCAGGTGCGCCATCGCGCCGAGGTGCGGGCGTACCCACTCCTCGAACGACGCCTCCACCACCGCGGCCATGCCCCCTCTACACCGGAGAAGTCGCGAAAGGTTGGGTGTAACTCTGGCCGTGTCCCCCCGGTCGAAGGTGGTGTACGGCGGAAGTGCCGCCGACACCCGCCTCTGGGAGGCACCGTGTACGCCTTCGTCATCCTTCTCGGCCTCGGGCTCGGCCTCGGTGTGGCGATGGAGGTCGTCGACGAGCTCGTCCCGTTGAAGACCCCCAAGGCCCTCACCCGTACCGTCGGCGCCGTCATCGCGACGCTCGTCGCGTGGGGCCTCGGCTACTCCGTCTTCGAGGCGTTCGGCCAGCCGCTGCGCGAGGCGTGGATGCACCACGTCGCCACCGGCATCGTGCTGGTCGCCGTCGCGGACATCGCCAAGGAGCTCAAGTCCTACGTCGGCGGCGTCGCCCGCAAGACGGTGGACGAGGCGACCGAGATCGAGCGCCGCATCCCGCGCGCCGCGTAGCCCCGCACGCACCCCAGTTCGGCCCCGGCTCCGGCCGGGGCCGTTCTGCGTCCTAGTGCCTGTCCCGAACGGGCACGTCGACCGCCTCGCACACGGCGTTCCACACCACCTGGGGCTCCTCGCCGGCCTCCAGCGCCGACGAGACGGTCCGCCCGCCGAGCTGGGCGATCACCAGGTCGCGGGCGATCGAGTCCGCGTACGCCTCCCCGAAGCGCGCGTTCATCCGCTCCCAGAACACCGTCAGCCGCACGCCGTCCACCCTAGAACGCGCCCGGCGTGTCGGCTTCCTGTCGAACACCTGTTCGGAGTAGCGTCCACACCCGAGCGGTCGACGGAACGAGGGTTCTCCACAGATTTCGGGCCAGTCCGTTTTCTGTCACACCCCCCTCCTACCGTGAATGCCGACCGCGAGGACACGCGACCCGGAGGGGTGAACGAATGGCAGGAATGGACCGCGACAAGGCGCTCGACGCCGCGCTCGCGCAGATCGACAAGCAGTTCGGCAAGGGCTCGGTCATGCGGCTCGGCGACGACACGCGGCCTCCCGTCCAGGTCATCCCGACCGGCTCGATCGCGCTCGACCTCGCGCTCGGCATCGGCGGCCTGCCGCGCGGGCGCATCGTCGAGATCTACGGCCCGGAGTCCTCCGGCAAGACCACCGTCGCGCTGCACGCGGTCGCGCAGGCCCAGGCGGCGGGCGGCATCGCGGCGTTCATCGACGCCGAGCACGCGCTCGACCCGGGCTACGCGAAGGCGCTCGGCGTCGACACCGACGCGCTGCTCGTGTCGCAGCCGGACACCGGCGAGCAGGCGCTGGAGATCGCCGACATGCTGATCCGCTCCGGCGCGCTCGACATCATCGTCATCGACTCGGTCGCCGCCCTCGTGCCGCGCGCGGAGATCGAGGGCGAGATGGGCGACTCGCACGTCGGCCTGCAGGCGCGGCTCATGTCGCAGGCGCTGCGCAAGATCACCGGCGCGCTGTCCCACTCCGGCACGACCGCGGTCTTCATCAACCAGCTCCGCGAGAAGGTCGGCGTCGTCTACGGCTCGCCCGAGGTCACCACCGGTGGCAAGGCGTTGAAGTTCTACGCCTCCATCCGGCTCGACGTCCGCCGCATCGAGTCGCTCAAGGACGGCACCGAGATCGTCGGCAACCGCACCAAGGTCAAGGTCGTCAAGAACAAGATGTCCCCGCCGTTCAAGATCGCGGAGTTCGACATCGTGTACGGCCAGGGCATCAGCCGCGAGGGCGGGCTCATCGACGTCGGCGTGGAGCAGGGCTTCATCAAGAAGTCCGGCGCCTGGTACACGTACGAGGGCGACCAGCTCGGCCAGGGCAAGGAGAACGCGCGGAGCTTCCTGCGCGACAACCCCGAGCTGGCCAACGAGATCGAGGCGAAGATCAAGGCCAGGCTGACGCCGGAGATCGATCTGGACAATGTCGTCCCCATGCCCGTGGATTTCTAGTCGGCACGTCCAGGGCGCTCACCGGCTGCGTTGTCGGTCGCTTGCGGCCGTCAGGCCGCGGCGCTCCCTGCCGCCTTGCCGGTGAACGCCCTGAACGCGCCCCTTTCCCCAAGAGGTGACGCCGAAGTGCCGCCGCTCAATGGACGCCTGCGCCTCCTGCCGCCACCCGGCCCGCCTACGGAGCCGCCGGACGACGCGGCCCGCCCCGCCGAGCCGGACGCGGACCCGGAGTCGGTCGCGCGGGCGATCTGCCTGCGGCTGCTGACGAACCGCCCCTGCACCCGCGCGGAGCTGGCCAAGGAGCTGCGCCGCCGCAACGTCCCCGCCGACGCCGCCGACGCCGTGCTCGCCCGGTTCGACGACGTGGGCCTGATCGACGACCGGGCGTTCGCGGCGGCGTACGTCGAACGACGGCAGCGCCGCGGCCTCTCCCGCCGCGCGCTCGCGGAGGAGCTGCGCCGCAAGGGCGTGGCGAGCGAGGAGGCGGCCGAGGCGGTGTCGGTGGTCAGCGACGACGACGAACGCGCCCTCGCCACCGCGCTCGTCCAGCGCCGCCTGGGCAGCGTGCGCGCGCTGCCGTACGACAAGGCGGTGGCGCGGCTGGTCGGCATGCTCGCCCGCAAGGGGTACGGCTCCGGCCTCGCCTACGCGGTCGTCCGGGAGGCGCTCTCCGGCGCCGGCGCCGGCTCGGACGAGGACGCCGACGGCAGCCTCTGACGCACCCGCCGCCACACCCGCGCCATCCGGTCGTGGACGCGCCCGACGCGCCCGGCACACTTCCTCCATGACGGGGGGAACGACGCTGCACGCCGCGCCGGCGACGTCCGGCCGGCCCGGCCGGCCCGGCCGCAAGGCGCAGCGCTGCGCGCCGCTGCGCGCCGCTGCGCGACGCGCCCGCCTGGGAACGCCGGCTCCGCTACGCCATCGCCGTGGCGCTGGTGCTCGGCGTCGCCGCCGCGGCGCTGCTGCCGTGGCGCCCCGCCCGCGCGGTCGAGACCGAGGGCGAGCTCTACGGCGCGCTCCTCAACGACGTCGCCGCCGGCCGGGTCACCACGATCGACGACCACGCGACCGGCGCGGCGGGCCGCGGGTACGTGATGTGGCGCACCCGGTCCGGCGCGGTGTACGTGACCGACGCCTGGGACGTTGTCGACCTGCGCGCGTCGGTCGCCGCGCAGCCCGCCGTGCGCGAGCACCCCGGCGCGGTCCGCTACGCCCGCATCGACCGGCCGCTGCCCGAGCGCTTCCGCCCGCCCAGCCGGCTGCCGGCGCCCCGGGACGTGGCCGGCCTGGCGGTGGTCCTCCTGTGGCTGGCCGCGCTGGTCACCGGACCGGAGCCGCGGCGGGCGACGCGGTGGGGCTGGTTCGTGCTCGGCGGGACCGGCGTCGGCATCCTGGGCTACGTCCTGCTGTCCGGCTCGCAGCGCCGCACCACCGCCGAGCGGGCGCCGCGGCTGTCGTTCCTGCGGGCGTTCGGCCTGGCGTTCGTGGTCAACGTGGTCGTCGCGTTCACGGTCGCGCCGCTGCTGCGCGAGACCACGCGCCCGAACGAGGCGCTGCGCCGCGACACGGTGCGCGCCGTCCTGGGCCCGCCCGCTTGACCCGCAAGATCGCGACCCCTACCGTCCGCAGCGGTGAGTTGACCAGCCCGCCCCTGCCAGGCGGACCCCGATAGCAGCACCCACCGCCACCGTCGAACCGGCGCCTGAACGCCGTCACAACCGCAGAGCACGACCCGTCCGGCCCGCGCGTGCCGAGGGCACGCGCACCCCGCGCCCCGGTGCGCCGCGGCCCACCCGCGACGCCCGGACGGTCTCCTCACCGCCACGCCGCGCCCCGCGCGGCGCGACGACGCGAGAGGAGGCACGGCATGCAGGTCGTGATCGGCGCCCTGTTCGGCGCGCTGCTGGCCGCCGCCGCCGTCTACGCCGTCCTCCGCGGCCGGGCCGGCGCCGCGGCGAGCGTCGCCTCCGACCCGGGCGCGAGCCGCCGCGACGACGCCGAACGCGAGGCGCGGGCGCTGCTCCAGCGCGCCGAGGCCGACGCCGAACGCATCCGCCGCGACGCCGAGCAGGCCGCCGCGGAGACCGCGGCGACCGCCGCGACCGCCACCGCCGGCGCCGCCGCGGAGGCCGCCGAGGCCCGCGCCGCCGCCGCGCGGATCGAGGCGGACGCCCGCGCGCAGCGCGCGGACCTGGACCGCCGCGAGGAACGCCTCGCCGAGCGCGAGCACCGCCTCGCCGAGCGGGAGGAACGCCTCGACGCCGAGCAGCGGCGCGTGGAGCAGCGCGACCGCGAGCTCGCCGAGGCGGAGGCCGAGCTGGCCCGCCGGCGCGAGGAGCTGAAGGACGTCGAGGAGGAGCGCCGGCTGATCCTCGAACGCACCGCCGGCATGACGGCCGCCGACGCGAAGGCGGAGCTCGTCGCGAGCATCGAGAACCAGGCGAAGCGCGACGCGGTCGCGATCGTCCGCGACATCGAGAAGCAGGCGCAGGACGAGGGCGAGCAGCGGGCCCGCAAGATCGTGACGTTGGCGATCCAGCGGGTGGCGAGCGACCAGACGGCCGAGTCGGTCGTCAGCGTCCTGCACCTGCCGAGCGACGAGATGAAGGGCCGGATCATCGGCCGCGAGGGCCGCAACATCCGCGCCTACGAGTCGATCACCGGCGTGAACCTGATCATCGACGACACCCCCGAGGCGGTCCTGCTCTCCTGCTTCGACCCGGTCCGCCGCGAGATCGGCCGGCTCACGCTCGACAAGCTCGTCCTCGACGGCCGCATCCATCCGCAGCGCATCGAGGAGATGTACGAACGCTCCAAGGCCGAGGTCGAGCAGCTCGTCGTCCGGGCCGGCGAGGACGCCCTCTACGAGGTCGGCATCACCGAGATGCACCCCGAGATCGTGAACCTGCTCGGCCGCCTGAAGTACCGCACCTCCTACGGCCAGAACGTCCTGCGCCACCTGGTCGAGGCCGCGCACATCGCGGGTGTGATGGCCGCGGAGCTCAAGCTCGACGTGCCGCTGGTGAAGCGGTGCACGGTGCTGCACGACCTCGGCAAGGCGCTGACCCACGAGGTCGAGGGCAGCCACGCGCTGATCGGCGCGGAGATCGCCCGCAAGTACGGCGAGAGCGAGGACGTCGCGCACGCGATCGAGGCGCACCACGGCGAGGTCGAGCAGCGGACGGTCGAGGCGGTCCTCACGCAGTCCGCCGACGCCATCTCCGGCGGCCGGCCGGGGGCCCGCCGGGAGAGCCTGGAGTCCTACGTCCAGCGGCTCGAACGCCTCGAGGAGATCGCGACGAGCAAGCCCGGCGTGGAGAAGGTGTTCGCGATGCAGGCCGGCCGCGAGATCCGGGTGATGGTGCTGCCGGACCAGGTCGACGACATCCAGGCCCAGGTGATCGCGCGGGACATCGCCAAGCAGGTCGAGGAGGAGCTGACCTACCCCGGGCAGATCCGCGTGACGGTCGTCCGGGAGTCCCGCGCGACCGAGTACGCGAAGTGACCGTCCTCGACAGCGACGTCGCCGTTGCTCCGCGACAGGGCACTACGGCACCCGCCGGATAGCCCCCTCGGGTGGTTTTCCGTCGGCAATGCCGGAAACCGCCGCGGCCTCCCGTTCAATGACGTCACCACCCATCACCGGAGGCCCTCCGATGTGGCAGCTGACCGCCCTTGCCAATGGCGTGATCCTGCTCGCGTACTCGCTCATCTCGGCCACGATCCTGCGCGCGCTCATCCGCCAGAAGCAGATCCGCTCCAACCCGCTCGGCGTCGCGACCGCGGCCATCTTCTTCACCTGCGCCGTCCACCACGGCGCGCACGCGGTGCACATGGTCGCGCCGGCGTTCGGCCTGGAGGAGGCGACCGGCCTCGCGATGCGCCGCTCGATGGGCACGTCGGCCCTCGTCTGGGACGCGCTGTCCGCCGCCGTCGCCGGGTACTACTGGACGCTGCGGCGCTCCTACGGCGCGCTGCTGCAGAGCAGCCCCGCGCTGTTCGCCGACCTCAAGGCCCGGCAGCGCAGCGCGCTCGAGATCAACGACAACATCGTGCAGGGCCTGGCCCTCGCGCAGTACCGGTACGAGCGCGGCGACCCCGCCGCGGCCAACGCGGCCGTCGTCGCGACGCTCGCGAAGGCACGCAGGATGATGAGCGACCTGGTCGACCCCACAGCCACCCGGGGCCTGACCATCGAGCCGGGCGACCTGGTGCGCAGCGTCCCGACCCAAGCCTCGTCCCCGGACGAGAGGACGTCGACGGGGACCTGACGTGCGGCAGCCGATTCGGATAGCACTGGTGGACGACGCCGAGGAGATGCGGCTGCTCGTCAGCCTCTCGCTGACGCTCACGGGCGACTTCGTCGTCGTGGGGGAGGCGGCGAACGGCCGCGAGGCCGTCACGGTCGCCGCGGAGCACCGCCCCGACCTGATGCTGCTCGACCTCTCGATGCCGGAGATGGACGGCCTGGAGGCGCTGCCGCTGGTGCTGGCCGCGTCCCCGGAGACCTGCGTCGTGGTGTTCAGCGGGTTCGACGAGGCGCAGCTCGGCATGGAGGCGCGGCGGCTCGGCGCGCGCGGCTACATCGAGAAGGGCACCGCGCTCGAGGAGCTCGGCGCCCGGCTGCGCGCGTACGTCGACGGGCACGCCTCCTGACGCCTGCTACGGTCGCGCGCATGACCCCGAGCGAGCTCTACGCCGACGTCCGCACCCGCGTCACCGGCCTGGTCCGCGACCTCGACGACGACCGCCTCGCGGCCGTCGTGCCCGGCTGCCCCGCGTGGACCGTGAAGGACCTCGTCGCGCACTGCGCGGCCGTGGTGACCGACGCGCACGCCGGCAACTTCGAGGGTGCCGGCAGCGACGAGTGGACGCAGCGCCAGGTGACCGAACGCCGCGACGCCAAGGTCGGCGACCTGATCGCCGAGTGGGAGCGCGGCGCGGCGGCGATCGAGCCGAAGCTGGACGAGTGGCCGAAGGCCATCTCGCGGACGCTGCTCGTCGACCTGGTGACCCACGAGCACGACCTGCGCGGCGCCATCGGCGTGCCGGGCGGGCGGGACAGCGAGGCGTACGAGATCGGCCGCAAGGCGTTCCACGTCGGCCTGGCGAAGACGATCGAGCAGCGCGGCCTGCCCGGCCTGCGGCTGGCCGCGGACGACGGCTGGTCGTTCGACGCGGGGCCGGAGCCGGCGGTGACCGTCACCGCGCCGGACTCGTTCGAGCTGTTCCGCGGGCTGTCCGGCCGCCGCTCCCGCGGCCAGGTACTGTCGTGGCGGTGGTCCGGCGACGCGGACCCGTACCTGCCGATCCTCAACCGCTTCGGGCCGCTGCCCGAGACGGACGTGGTGGAGCCCGTGTGACAGCACGCACGTACCAGGTGGTCACCTACGGCTGCCAGATGAACGAGCACGACTCCGAGCGGCTGCGCGGGCTGCTGGAGGAGTCGGGCTACGTCCGCGCGGCCGACGGCGACCAGGCGGACGTCGTGGTGTTCAACACCTGCGCGGTCCGGGAGAACGCGGACAACCGCCTCTACGGCAACCTCGGTCACCTGCTGCCGGTGAAGAAGAGCCACCCCGGGATGCAGATCGCCGTCGGCGGCTGCCTCGCGCAGAAGGACCGCGGCACGATCACGAAGAAGGCGCCGTGGGTCGACGTCGTCTTCGGCACGCACAACATCGGCTCGCTGCCCGCGCTGCTCGAACGCGCCCGCCACAACGGCGAGGCGCAGGTCGAGATCGTCGAGGCGCTGGAGACGTTCCCGTCGACGCTGCCGGCCCGGCGCGAGTCGCCCTACGCCGGCTGGGTGTCGATCTCCGTCGGCTGCAACAACACGTGCACGTTCTGCATCGTGCCGAGCCTGCGCGGCAAGGAGCGCAACCGCCCGGCCGCGGACATCCTGGCCGAGGTCCGCGCGCTGGTCGCCGACGGCGTCCTCGAGGTCACCCTGCTCGGCCAGAACGTCAACTCCTACGGCTCCGACCTCGGCGACCGGGGCGCGTTCGCGAAGCTGCTGCGCGCCTGCGGCGACGTCGAGGGCCTGGAGCGGGTGCGCTTCACCAGCCCGCACCCGAAGGACTTCACCGACGACGTCATCACCGCGATGGCGGAGACGCCGAACGTCATGCCGCACCTGCACATGCCGCTGCAGTCCGGCTCCGACGCGGTGCTCAGGCGGATGCAGCGGTCGTACCGCCAGGAGCGCTTCCTCGGCATCGTGTCCCGCGTCCGCGAGGCGATCCCCGACGCGGCGATCACCACCGACGTCATCGTCGGCTTCCCCGGCGAGACCGAGGAGGACTTCGCGCAGACGCTGCACGTGGTGCGCGAGGCGCGGTTCGCGAGCGCGTTCACGTTCCAGTACTCGCCGCGCCCCGGCACGCCCGCCGCGACGATGCCCGGCCAGGTGCCGAAGGCGGTCGTGCAGGAGCGGTACGAGCGCCTCGTCGCGCTGCAGGACGACGTGGCGTGGGAGGAGAACAAGCGCCAGGTCGGCCGCCGCGTCGAGCTGCTCGTCGCCGTCGGCGAGGGCCGCAAGGACGCGGGCACCGGGCGGATGACCGGGCGCGCGCGCGACAACCGGCTCGTGCACTTCGCCGGCGACCCGTCGGTGATCCGGCCCGGCGACGTGGTCGAGGTCGAGGTGACGTACGCCGCGCCGCACCACCTGCTCGCCGAGGGCCCGGTGCTGTCGCACCGCCGGACGCGGGCGGGCGACCTGTTCGACGCGCCGGAGCCGGCCGGCGTGCCGCTCGGCATGCCGCGGGTCGGCGCTCCTGCCTGAGGCGCTTACCCCCGAGGTCGCGGCGCGCTGGCGCGCGCTGGCGCCGCGGCGGGCGTTCGCCCGGGCGTGGGTGGTCCTCGTCTGGGCCGGGACGATGGTGGCGCTGAACGAGCTCGTCCCCGACGTCCGGTGCACCCCGGCCGTACCGTGCGGCGACCTGCTCGGCGCGGTGTTCGCCGCGCTGTGGCTGACCGTGCTGTACGGCGTCTTCGCGGCACCCCCGGTCGCGGCGGCCTGCGCGGCGGCGGCCGCGGCGTGGGCGGTCGGGCACCCGGCGACGCCGCTCGCGTTCCGCGCGGCGGCGGTCGCGGGCGGCGCGTACGTCGTCGCCGTCGTCGTGCACCGGCACCGCCGGCTCGCCGCGCTGCGCGGGTACCTCGCCTCCGTCGCCGGCGCCCGGCAGCCGCCCCGCCGCGACCCGGCGTTCGGCCGGCGCGCGCGGGCCGCCGCCGGCATCGCGGTCCTCGCCGCCGCCGCGACGGTCGCGGCCGGCGTGATCGCGTACCGCGTGGTGTCCCGGGAGCGCGCCGCCGAGCGCGCCGCCGACGTCGCGGCCGCCGTCGTGGTGCGTCACGACGGCGACGACGTGGTGTTCCAGGTGGGGGACTACGAGAGCGCGTTCGAGGCGTTCGAGCCCGCCGACTACCCGCTCGGCGCGGAGGTGCCGGTCTACGTGCTGCCGGGCGGCGCGCGGCCGCTGGCCGAGCCGTACGACGCGTCGTACGCGGCGTTCCCGGCCCTCGTGCTGGCCGGGCTGGCGGTGGTGCTCGGCTACCGCGCGGCGGCGCACCGCCCGCCGCCCGCCGTGCCGGTGCTCGCGGTGCGCGCGGTGCCGCACGCCGACGGCACGCTGCTCGCGCCCGTCCCGGAGGGCGACCCGTTGCTGCTGCTGGACGAGCCGGTCGAGGAGGAGCGGGCCCTCGTCGCGACCGGTGACCTCGTACCGGGCGGCTGGGTGGAGCTCTCCGACGGCGACGAGCCGGTCGTCGCGGGCTGGGCGGCCCGGCCGGGGAGGATCGGCGCGGCCGCGCGGAGAAGCCTGCGGCGCTGACTCCCCTCCACCGAACGGAGCCCCTCATGCGCCGAGTCCTCGCCGCCGCGCTGCTCGCGACCGCGGCCGTCACGTCCCAGGCCGTCGCCGCCGACTACGTGCGCTGCGTCCTGCAGCACAACGAGCTGCCCGACCCCGAGTACGGCGGGCACGGCTACGTGAACCTCAAGGACACGGTGAACGACTGCGTCCACCCGATCGTGCCGTAGCGCGCGCTACCGGCGCGACATCGACTGCTCGGCCTGCGCGAGCCACTCGCGCTTGGTCGCGGCCTCGGCGTCCGCGGCGGCGGCGGCCTTCTCGTCGCCCGCCGCCCGGGCGCGCGCCGCGCGCTTCTCGAGCTGCTCCAGCGACTCGCGCAGCCGCACCACGAACGGGTTGTCCGGCGGCGGCCGCTCGGCCTCGCGCCGGGTGTCGCCGGCGTCGCGCACCCGGCGCTCGACGGCGGCGAGCCGGTCGTCGAGGCGGCGCTCGACCTCGCGCGGGACGCGGCCGGTCTTCTCCCAGCGCGCCACGATGTCGTCCAGCCGGTTGCGCGCGCCGGCCAGGTCGCGTTCGGGCTCCAGCGCCTCGGCCTCGGCGAGCAGCGCCTCGCGGGCAGCGACGTTGCCGGCCGCCTCCTCGTCGCGCTGCGCGAAGTGCGCCGAGCGGGCGGTGAAGAACGTGTCCTGCGCCGCCTTGAACCGCGCCCACAGCTCGTCATCGACGCCGCGCGCCGCGCGCCCGGCGGCCTTCCAGCGAGCCATCAGCTCCTTGTACCGGTTCGCGGTCGCCGTCCACTCGGTGGACGACGCGAGCTGCTCGGCCTCGCGGATGAGCGCCTCCTTGCGCTCCTTCGACTGCTCGCGCTGCTGCTCCAGCGCGGCGAAGTGCGCGTCGCGCCGCTTGTCGAACGCCTTGCGCGCCGCGGCGATCCGGCCCCACAGCTCCGACTCCTGCGGCTTCGCGGACTTCGGGCCGAGGGGGAGCGCCTTCCACTCCTCGACGATCGCGCGGTAGCGCTCGCCGGTGGCCTTCCACTCGCCGCTGGCGGAGATGCGCTCGGCCTCCTCGGCGAGCCCGCGGCGCTGCTCGAGCACGGCCGCGCCGGCCGCGGCCCTGGCGAGCTGCGCCTCCGCCTGCTTCGCCTTCGCCTTGGCCAGCGCCTCGTCGATGCGCGAACGCAGCCCCTCGACGTCGCCCACGACGGCGGCGGTGTCCAGCGACTCGCGCAGCTTGAGCAGGCTCGACTGCGTCTGCGCCGGGTTGCCCGCGCCGCTGGCCAGCCGCGCCTCGAGCAGGCCGACCTCGGTCGCCAGGTCGTCGTAGCGCCGCGCGAAGTGCGCGAGCCCCGCCTCGGCGTCCCCCGCGTGCCAGGAGCCGACGGCGCGCTCGCCGTCGGGCGTGCGGACGTAGACCGTGCCGTCCTCGGCCACCCGGCCCCACTCCGTCGCGTTCGCCACGGCGACACGGTACCCGGATAGCCCGTAGCGTCGCGGCCGTGCTTCTCGCCGCCGCCGTCTGCCCGCACCCGCCGCTGCTCGTGCCGGCGGTGGCCGCGGGGGCCGCGCCGGAGACCGACGACCTGCGCGACGCGTGCCGCCGCGCCGTCGCGACGCTGCCCGCGCCGGTCGTCGCGGTCGGCACGCCGCAGGCGCTGGAGGTCGCGGCCTGGCTGCTGCCGGACGCGCGGCCGTACCCGCTCGACCCCGCGCTCGCGCCGGACGACGCGGCCGCGCTCGGCGCGGCGCTGGCCCGCGACGACGTCGCGCTGCTCGCGATGGGCGACGGGTCGGCGCGCCGCTCGCTCGCCGCGCCCGGCTACCTCGACCCGCGCGCGGAGCCGTACGACGCCGCCGTCGCCCGCGCCCTGCGCGACGCCGACGCCGAAGCGCTGCTCGCGCTCGACCCGGCCGACGACGCGGCCCTGCTCGTCGCGGGCCGCCCGGCCTGGCAGGTGCTGGCCGGGGCCGCGCGCGGCGCCCGGTGGCGCGGCGAGCTGATCTACGACGCGGCGCCGTACGGCGTCGGCTACCTCGTCGCGACGTGGACCCGTGCCTGAGGTCTACGCCGTCGTCGGGCCGACCGCGAGCGGCAAGTCCGCCGCCGCGCTGGACCTCGCCGAGCGCCTCGGCGGTGAGGTCGTCAACGCCGACTCCATGCAGCTCTACCGCGGCATGGACGTCGGCACCGCCAAGCTCGCTCCGGACGAGCGGCGCGGCGTCCCGCACCACCTGCTCGACGTCTGGGACGTGCGCGAGACCGCCAGCGTGGCGGAGTACCAGCGGCTCGCCCGGGAGGTCGTCGACGCGCTGCGGGACCGCGGCGTCCCGGTCGTCGTGGCGGGCGGCAGCGGGCTGTACGTGCGCGCGGCGCTCGACGCGTTCGAGTTCCCCGGCACCGACCCGGACGTGCGCGCCCGGCTGGAGGCCGAGCTCGCCGCCGGCGGCCCGGCCCCGCTCCACGAGCGGCTGCGCCGGGCCGACCCGGCGGCCGCCGCGAAGATCCTCCCGGGCAACGGCCGGCGCATCGTGCGCGCGCTGGAGGTGGTCGAGATCACCGGGCGGCCGTTCTCGGCGGCGCCGGGCATGGAGACGTACCGCGACGTCTACGACACCGTGCACCTCGGCATCGCGCCGGACCTCGCCGCGCTCGACGCGCGCATCGACGCGCGGGTGGACGAGATGTGGCGGCGCGGCCTCGTCGCCGAGGTCACCGCGCTCGCGGCGAACGGCCTGTGCGAGGGGCGCACCGCGAGCCGCGCGCTCGGCTACCAGCAGGTGCTCGCGTTCCTCGACGGCGCGCTGACCGAGGACGCCGCGCGCGAGGAGACGAAGCGCGCCACGCGGCGGTTCGCGCGGCGCCAGCTCTCGTGGTTCCGCCGCGACCCGCGCGTGCGCTGGCACGCGAGCGCGGAGGAACTAGTTCTGTCGAACCGGTGACGCGGCGGCGCGCACCCTGCACACTCCCGCCATGACGCCCTACGACGTGGATCTCGTCGCGGCGATGAAGGACGCGTTGGCGACGGGGCAGTTCGTGCTGCACTACCAGCCCGAGGTGGACCTCGCGTCCGGCGAGGTCGTCGCGATGGAGGCGTTGCTGCGCT
Source organism: Mycobacteriales bacterium (assembly GCA_036382875.1). Classification (GTDB taxonomy): domain Bacteria; phylum Actinomycetota; class Actinomycetes; order BP-191; family BP-191; genus BP-191. Next base: position 31,903 of record DASVPJ010000021.1, on the reverse strand, counting down.
GGCAGCACCCCGACCGCGGCCTGCTGTGGCCGGCCGAGTTCCTGCCGGCCGCGGAGGCGAGCGGGTTCATCGTCGAGCTCGGCGCGTGGGTCGTCGAGGAGTGCGTGCGCGAGGCGGCGCTGTGGCAGCGGCTGCCGTCGGCGCGCCGCGCGGCCGGCAAGCAGCTCTGGCTCAACGTCTCCGCCGCGCAGCTCGCCGTGCCGTCGTTCGCCGACACCGTCGCGGCGGCTGTCCGCCGCGCCGGGCTGCCGCCCGGCACCCTGGGCTTCGAGATCCGCGAGACCGCGCTCGGCGCCGACCTCGCGTCGCTGACCGGCGTGCTGACCGCGTTGCGCGGCGCCGGCGTGATGATCGCGCTGGACGACTTCGGCACGTGGTACTCGGCGCTGTCCCACCTGGACGAGCTGCCGCTCGACGCGGTGAAGCTCGACCAGCGGTTCGTGCGCGGCGTCGGGCTCGACCTGGAGGACGACGCGATCGTCGCGTCGGTCATCCGGCTCGCGCACGCGCACGGCCTGCAGGTCGTCGCCGAGGGCGTCGAGTCGTGGTCCGAGGGCGCGCGGCTGTGCGAGCTGGAGTGCGACCGCGCGCACGGCTACCTGTTCGCCGGGCCGCAGGCGCCGGAGCGCGCGCGGTGGCTGCTGTCCCGCGGCGTCGGCTGGCGCGCGCCGGACGCCCCCGAGTCGCTGGTCGTGCCGGAGACCCGGAGGTCGCCGGATATGGGTGCGTTGGGTCCGGTAAATGACCCGTTGTAGCCATGTGCGGCGGCGGCGTCCGGGTCGATCCTCCTGACATGCCCGAGCTGCTCGAACGCCGTCACCAGAGCGTCGACAACGCCGTCACCGCGGTGATCGTGCTGGGCATCGAGGCGTTGCAGGGCTCGCTCACCATCAGCGACTTCCAGGTGGCCGTCCAGCGGCTCGAACGCGCGATCCGCCCCTGGGACAGCGTCGTCAACCTCGCGCCGCGCACCGTCGGCGTGCTCTGCACGTCGTTGTCGAACGCCCGCGAGGCCGACGCCATCGCCGCCCGCCTCGCCGACGTCGTCCGCGCGCCGATGGCCGTCGGCGACGCCGTCCGCCAGGTCGGCGTCTGCGTCGGCTCGTCGGTCGTCGAGGCCGGCGAGGAGCCGGGCGATGCGTTCGGCCGGGCCCGCGAGGCGATGCGCCGGATGCGGGCCGCCCGCCGCTCGCTCGTCGTGCCGCCTCCCCGGTAGCCGTACGCTCGGGCCGTGCGCTTCACCAAGGGCCACGGCACCGCGAACGACTTCGTCCTGCTGCCCGACCCGTCCGCCTCTCTCGCGCTGAGCGACGCCCTGGTGCGCGCGCTGTGCGACCGCCGGCGCGGCATCGGGGCGGACGGCGTGCTGCGCGTCGTGCCCACCGCCGCGTGCCCCGAGGTGGCCGACCAGGCCGGCGAAGCCGAGTGGTTCATGGACTACCGCAACGCTGACGGCGGCGCCGTCGAGATGTGCGGCAACGGCGTCCGCGTCTTCGCCCGCTACCTCGTCACGTCGGGCCTCGCCTCGGGCTCCTCGCTGGCCATCGCGACGCGCGACGGCGTGAAGCACGTCGCGTTCGTCGGCGACGACGTACGCGTCGACATGGGGCCGCCGTCGTTCGAGGGCACGGCGCCGGACGGCGCGACGTTCGTGTCGATGGGCAACCCGCACGTCGTCTTCTTCGTGCCGTCGGTCGCCGCCGCGCCCGTGCTGACCGACGGGCCGCGCATCGAGGCCGCGACGCCGGGCGGCACCAACGTCGAGTACGCCGCCGTCGCCTCCCGCACGGCCGTGGCGATGCGGGTGTGGGAACGCGGCGTCGGCGAGACGCAGTCGTGCGGCACCGGCGCGTGCGCCGTCGCGGTCGCGGCGGCGTCGCGCGACCTGGCCGAGCGCCGCGTCACGGTGACCGTGCCGGGCGGCGACCTGACCGTGGAGTGGACCGACGAGACGACGTTCCTCACCGGGCCGGCCGTGCTCGTCGCCGAGGGGGAGTGGCTGGGCGGCTGACCGCCGCGCCCCGCCCGGCCGCACCCCAACTGTGCAGCCCTGCGGCACGCGTCCCCGCGTGGTGATCTTCACAGTTGGGGAACGGCGGTCGTGCCGCCGCCCCCCGCGACGCTCAGTCGAGCGTGACGCCGCCCACCGGGATCGCGCCGATCGGGTCGCCGGCCGCGTCGGCGGCGTCGTACGGCGCGCAGTACGCCGCCAGCCGCACGTCACCCTCGCCGAAGCCCAGCGACTTCGCGAGCCGGATGTCGGCGCACATCACGTGGTCGCCGATCGTCGGCGAGACGTTGAAGATGGTGTTGTCGTTGACCGCGACCTGCGCGGTGATCACCGGGTAGTGCGCGGCGGGCGCGATCAGGTAGCCGAGCTGGTCGTTGGCCAGCCCCAGCGTGATCACCTCGCGCGGCCCGGACACGCCGTCCCTGATCCCGAACGCGATCTCCGGGTACGACTCGCCCGGCGTCCCGGCGAACAGCACGTCGCCCACCCGCAGCGCCGCGACGACGGTCGAGACGGTGTTGGCGTTCATCCACGGCGGCTCGGTCGAGCGCAGCAGCCGCGCGCCGAACGCGTGCCCGCCGGCCAGGAACAGCCCGGTCACCGCGGGCGAGGTGATGACCTCGCGGATGCGGCCCTGCGCCGCGTCGACCGGCCCGCGCACCGGCGTCGCCGACCCCACCGCATCCACCACGTGCGCCAGGTAGTTCGCCACGATCTGCGCGCGCCGCCCGGACAGGCCGAACGACGGGTTGGACGGCGACGTGAACCCGCAGTGCGGCCGGCACGGCTGCGTCTTGCCGACCGCGCCCTCCATCGCGATGCCGACCCCGCCGAAGCGCTGCGCCATCGCGTCGCCGACGATCTGCGGCCAGTCGCCGTTGACGCCGTCGCCGATGTTCGCGGTCGCGTGGGCGGCGTACGCCATGTACGTCACGATCGTCGCGCCGCCGGGCGTGCGCGCCTGCACGACGCGGACGAGCCCGTCCTTGCCGTCCTCGCCGGCCGAGCCGGCCAGCGACCCGGTCGGGCAGGGCAGCGCGTGCCCGTCGTCCGGCAGCGGGTAGTCGTCGCCCTGGTACAGCGCCTCGCCGCACGACTGGTTGTAGATCAGGTCGTACGCCGCCGAGTGGCCGGCCACGACGTTGGCGAACCGCCGCTGCGCGTACGCGTCGCGGATCGCCGCGACGGTCTTCGCGTGCACGAGGTCGAAGTACGCCTTCGGCATGCCGCCCCACGCGCCGACCGTGTCCGGGCCGGAGTGCGTGTGGTCGCTCGCGATGAGGATGTGGTCCGCGGGCAGCCCGGCCGACGACGCGTCGGCCGCCATGTCCTGCAGGCCCTTGAGCCCGTCGCGGTACGCCGCGAAGTAGCCCTGCGTCTCGATCGTCGCGATCGCGATCGCGTCGCGGCCGTCGTCGAACACCACCGCGCGGGTCTTGATCCGGTCGCTGCCGGACCGGTTCTGGTGCCCGCGCCCGACCAGCTCCGAGAGACCGCTGCCGTCGCCGAGGCCGTTGCCGCCCTGGTTGACGGTGCCGAGGCCGATCAGGTCGGGGGAGATGTCGTACGCCGCCGCGCCGACCTTGTAGCCGGGCAGCGTCACCCGCGCGGGCGCGCTCGGTGCCGACGCCGCCACGTGCCCGGCGCCGTACGCCGTCTCCGCGACGAGCGTGTACGCGTACGTCGCGCCCGGCAGCGCCCGCGCGTCGTCGTACGCCGTCGCCGTCGCCGGCAGCGTGGCCACCTCGGCGCCGTCGCGGCGGACGACCACCGACGTCGCGTCGCCGTCCACGCCGTCCCACGTCAGGTGCACGGCGGCCGCGCCGACCGTCGCGTCGAGGCCGGACGGCGGCGCGGGCGTGCGACCGGGCGGCGCCGCCGCCGCGGGCAGCGTCGCCGCGACGAGCAGGGCGAGGGCGGGAACGAGTCGGCGCATGGAGGAGGCGTTCGACGCGCGCGGCGCCGCGTCCTGCGGTCCGCGTGCCGGCCCGGGGAAACCCGGTGTGTGGCGGCACCCGCCGGGTGGCACCATTCCCCGTGATGACCGAACCCGCGTTCCACGACCTCGAGGACCTCGGCTACGACCGCGAGGCCCGGGCCGCGCTGCGCCGCGTCGCCGGGCTGCGTACCGACATCGAGGACGTCACCGAGGTCGAGTACCGCGCGCTGCGCCTCGAACGCGTCGTGCTCGTCGGCGTCTGGACCGACGGCACGCCGGACGACGCCGCGAACTCCATGCAGGAGCTCGCCCGGCTCGCCGAGACGGCCGGGTCGGAGGTGCTCGAAGGCGTCATCCAGCGGCGGTCGCGGCCGGACTCGGCGACGTACATCGGCCGCGGCAAGGCGCAGGAGCTGCGCGAGATCGTCGTCTCCACCGGCGCCGACACCGTGGTCTGCGACGGCGAGCTCTCCCCGGCCCAGCTCAGAAATCTGGAAAAGGTCGTCAAGGTCAAGGTCATCGACCGGACCGCGCTGATCCTCGACATCTTCGCCCAGCACGCCACGAGCCGGGAGGGCAAGGCGCAGGTCGAGCTCGCCCAGCTCAGCTACCTGATGCCGCGGCTGCGCGGCTGGGGCGAGTCGATGTCCCGCCAGGCCGGCGGCCGCGTCGCCGGCGGCGGCGGCATCGGCACCCGCGGCCCAGGCGAGACGAAGATCGAGACGGACCGCCGCCGCATCCGCCACCGCATCGCCCGGCTGCGCCGCGAGATCGCGGACATGGGCACGATCCGGCAGACCAAGCGCCAGGAACGCGTCCGCAACGCCGTCCCCTCCGTCGCGATCGCCGGCTACACCAACGCCGGCAAGTCCTCGATCCTCAACCGCCTCACCGGCGCCGGCGTGCTCGTGGAGAACGCGCTGTTCGCGACCCTCGACCCGACGGTGCGCCGGTCGGCGACGCCGGACGGGCGGACGTTCACGCTGACCGACACGGTCGGGTTCGTGCGGCACCTGCCGCACCAGCTCGTCGAGGCGTTCAAGTCGACGCTGGAGGAGATCAGCGCCGCCGACCTGATCCTGCACGTGGTCGACGGCTCGCACCCCGACCCGGAGAGCCAGCTCGCCGCGGTGCGCGAGGTTTTCCGCGAGATCGGCGCGAGCGACGTCCGCGAGCTCGTCGTCGTGAACAAGGTGGACGCCGCCGACGAGGTCGTCCTCGGCCGGCTGCGCCGCCGCGAGAAGCACTCGGTGTTCGTGTCCGCGAAGACCGGCGAGGGCCTCGCCGACCTCGTCGCGGCGGTCGAGCGCGACCTGCCGCGGCCGGACATCGACATCACCGTGCTGCTGCCGTACAGCCGCGGCGACCTGGTGTCCCGGCTGCACGACGACGCCGAGATCCTCTCCGAGTCGCACACCGGCGAGGGCACGCTGGTCGAGGCGCGCGTGAAGCCCGACCTGGCCGGCGAGCTCGCCGGCTACGCCGTCAGCGCCTCGTAGCCGCGTCCGCGTCCACCAGCCCGCTGCCGTAGAAGCCGTTGTCCTCGCGCGTCCCGCGGCAGGTCGCGGAGTAGCGGCCGTAGTCGACCGTCGGCGGGCTCGGGCAGGCGAGTGCGCGGGCCGTGTCGCGCAGCCGCTGCTCGACCGCGGCCGGGTCCATCCGGAGCTGCCCCGGGTGCGCCGGGTCGTCGGTCCCGAACAGGCTCACGACCAGCGCCGCGACGCCCGTCACGTGCGGCGCCGCCATCGACGTACCGGAGAAGAACCGGTAGTACGCGCAGTCGGTGCCGCGGCAGGAGGCGGCGAGCGTCGCCGACCGCGAGCCGCCGTCGTTGCGGATCGCCTCCTCCTCGCGGGCCAGCGCCTTCGGGTACGTCGAGAGCACCAGGTCGCGCGCCTGCCCCTCGCCGCCGGGCGCGGCGAGCGTGATCGAGCCGAGGCCGTAGTCGGAGTAGCCGGTCTTGCCGCCGTCGCGCGCGGTCGCGCTCACCCGGATCACGTGCGGCAGCTCGGTCGGCAGCACGTAGCAGGTGTCGTCCACCCGGCGCGGCCGCGCGTCGCCCTCGGGGAAGTCCGGCGAGAACGTGTCCAGCCGCGGCGCCGACAGGTCGGCGTGCTCGTTGCCGGCCGCGGCGACGAGCGTGACGCCGTGCCGGTACGCGTAGTCGACGGCGCGCCGGACGCCCTCGATCAGCGCCCGCTGCTCGTACGACTCCGTCGCGTCGTCGCTGGGGGAGCGCGGGCAGTTGAACAGCCACGGGTCGACGAAGTACGAGAGGTTCGCGACGTCGACGCCGATGTCGCCGGCGTAGACGAGCGCGTCGACCGTCGGCATCAGGAAGAACAGCCCGGAGTCCTGGCCGGCCCGCAGGTTCACCAGCGTCACGCCGGGCGCGACCCCGGTGATGCCGCGACCGTCGTCGGCGGCCGCGATGGTGCCCGCGACGTGGGTGCCGTGGCCCTCGCCGTCGACGTCGTTCGGGTCCACGCAGCCGCGGGCCTCGCAGGGGCCGTCGGCGCCGGGGTAGTCGGTGACGAAGTTGCGCGACAGCGTCCGGTCGAACGCCGGCGCGAGGTCCGGGTGCGTGCCGTCGACGCCGGTGTCGATCACGGCGACGAGCACCCGCTTGTCGCCCTTGGTCCGCGCGTGCGCGGCCGCGGCCCCGATCGCGTCCATGTCCCACTGGAGGTCCGAGAGGTCCGGCTTCGTCGGCCCGAGGCCGGGCGGCGAGTTGCGGGTGCCGTCGTCGACTGGCGGCCGGCCCACGGCCCGGTTGGTGACGACGCCGAGGATGCGCTTGTCGCGCATCGCGCGGGCCACGAAGCCGGCGTCGGAGCGCACGGTGGCGACGCCGACGGTGGCGTTCTCGTGGATCACCTCGCCGTTGATCGCGGCGACCGCGGCGGCGCCCTGGGCGGCGCTCACGCCGGCGGCGTAGACGACGTCGTACTGCCGGGTGCGCGGCGCGGTGCCCGTGGGGGTGGGCCGCGCGGTCGGCGACGCGGTGGCGGTCGCGGTCGCGCTGAGGCTGCCGGACGCCGTCGCCCTCGGCGACGGGGTGGGGGAGGCGTTCGGGCGCGGGTCGTCGTCGCGGAGGCGGGCGATCGCGACGCCCGCGCCCGTGAGCGCGACGACGAGGAGCAGGACGAGCGTGACGACGTTCGCGCGGCGCATGGCTGGAGGGTACGTCCGGGCCGTTCGGCCAGCCACGTGGTCACGGTGGGTAGCCGGTGACTAGTTCCTCCGGGCCGTTCTAGGACCGGATATGCCCGGAACGCTTCCCTCGGCTCGTCACCTTCCGTCAACCTTCGGCAGAACCGAGGCCCGACTTGAGGATGTGTTTCGCATGGGTGCCACCGCCAAGGCCACGCGCCGCGCAGGACTGCTGCTGTCCGTGACCGGTCTCGCGGTCGCCGTCACCGCCGGTGTCGCCGGTGCCGCGACGGTGGGGAGCGTGTCCTCGCCCGTCGTCAGCCTGCAGGACAAGACGAACGGCTGCGAGGGCGTCGTCGCGACGCCGGGCAGCCAGAACACGTCGAAGACGCTGGTCGGCGGCTCGATGCAGCCGGGCGAGACGGCGATCTTCAGCATCGAGTACCCGGTCGACGCCGACAACGTCGGGCAGACGTTCACCATCACCGACTGCGTGTTCATCGACGACGAGCCGTTCCAGAAGTACTCGATCCAGTTCGTGCCGAACCACACGGCGTACGAGCTCACCTACGCCCTCGAGATCCCCGAGGACGCGGCGATCGGCGTCGAGTACTGCAACTACGCCAAGACCACCGCCGGCCCGTCCGACCCGCAGGCCAGCAACCGCAAGGCGAACCCGGCCTGCTTCAACATCGGCGGCTCGCTGCGGATCGAGAAGCGCGCGGGCTCGGCGACCGGTGAGCTGCTGCCGGGGGCGTCGTTCGAGGTCGAGTGCGACGCGGACGAGAGCTCCGTGCCGCCGCTCGTGATCGACGGCCTCGACGAGGCGGGCGTGGCGACGACCGGCGTCATCGCGATCAACGGCCCCGAGGGCACCGAGTGCGAGGTCACCGAGGTGGCCGCGCCGGAGGGCTACGAGCTCGCCGAGGACGCGACGCACACCGTCTCGATCCCGCGCGGCTCGTCGGCGACGACCGATGTGTTCGTCAACACGTTGAAGACCGAGCCGAGCGAGGAGCCGTCGGAGGAGCCCTCCGAGGAGCCGTCGGAGGAGCCCTCCGAGGAGCCTTCGGTCGGGCCGACCGTCGAGCCGAGCGACCCCGAGCCGTCGATCAGCCCCACGGTCAAGGGCGTCAAGATCGTGAAGCCGACCAAGCCGACCCTGCCGCAGACCGGTGTCCCGACCGGCGTGCTGGTCGCGCTGGGCCTCGGCCTGGCGGTGGCGGGCTCCGGCCTCGTCTTCGGTGCGGGTCGTTACCAGCGCCAGCACTAAGCGTTCGACGGCAACACCGACCGGCCGCGGCCGCCGGCTTCCCTCGCGGGAGGCCCGGCGGCCGCGGTCGTTCGTGCGTGTCGGCTAGACCTTGCGCAGGACGGTGACCACCCGGCCGAGGATCGTCGCCTCGTCGCCGGGGATCGGCTCGTACGCGGGGTTGTGCGGCATCAGCCAGACGTGGCCGTCGCGCCGCTTGTACGTCTTGACCGTCGCCTCGCCCTCGATCATCGCGGCGACGATGTCGCCGTTGTCCGCGCTCGGCTGCTGGCGCACGACGACCCAGTCGCCGTCGGCGATGGCGGCGTTGATCATCGAGTCACCGGTCACCCGCAGCAGGAACAGCGTGCCCTCGCCGACCAGCTCGCGGGGGAGCGGGAACACCTCCTCCACGACCTCCTCGGCCAGCACCGGGCCACCGGCCGCGATGCGGCCGACGACGGGGACGTAGGTCGGCGCGGGGCGGGCGTCGTTGTACGCGCCCTCGTCCACGGCGCTCTGCGGCGAGAACACCTCGACCGCGCGCGGCCGGTTGGGGTCGCGGCGCAGGAAGCCCTTCTTCTGCAGCGTCGCGAGCTGGTGGTGCACGCTGCTGCTGCTGGTCAGGCCGACCGCCTCGCCGATCTCCCGCACGCTCGGCGGGTAGCCGCGGCGCTCCACCGCGTCGCGGATCACCTCGAGGACGCGGCGCTGGCGCGGCGTGAGGCCGCTGGCGTCGGGCGGACCGTCGGGGAAGTCGTGCACCTGTGCGTCGTCGGGCACGTCGGTCCTCCTTGCGGGGTCGTCGCTGTCGGAAGCCGACGGTAGCCGCGCCGGCAGGCCCAGGCAAACACCTGTTCGAACTTTTCTTGACATCGTGTCGCCCCGTACGGCACTCTTCGCACAGACGTTCGATCGAACACCCGTTCGTTCTTGTCACACCCGGGAGGCAGAGTGACGGCCATGACCTTCGACACGCCGCTCCGTACGTCTGCCCCCTCGCCGTTCGCCCGGTCCCGCCGCGGTGTCCGCCTGACCCGGCGGGGGCGGGCGCTGCTCGTCCTCGTGCTCGTCGCCGTCGTCCTGGTGGCGTTCTCCCTGGGGCGGACGTCCGCGTCGGCCGGCTCGGCGGCCGCGGCCGCGCGCCGCGCCCCGCGGACCGCGGTCGTGCAGCCGGGGGAGACGTTGTGGGCGATCGCGCACCGCGTCGCGCCGGCCGCCGACCCGCGGCGGACCGTGGCGCTGCTCACCGAGCTCAACGGGCTCGGCTCCCGACCGATCGTTGCCGGGCAGCGGCTCGTGCTGCCGCCCGGCTAGCCGCCACGCGCGCGCCCGACCCCCTCACGGGCGCGCGATGCGCGCGCCACCCGCCCAGGGCGCGCGTTCATAGGCACGCCCGACTTCCCCTCGCGCGTGTCCCAGGACCGGCCGCCCCCACCCGGGCGGCCGGTCCGCTTTCCGCCGCGGCCCGTCGTCGCCCGCCTCTCCCGAACTGTGAAGATCACCACGCGGGACGGCGTGCTTCCCTGCTGCACAGATCGCCCCCGGCGCGCCGCCCGGCCGGCCGGCGCCCCGGCGCGCCGCCCGGTCAGCCCCCGACGAGCTCCGCCCGCGCCTCGCGCACGGCCACCGTCCGGGTGCTCACCGGCGCCACGACGCCGTCGCCCGGGATCGCCAGCGGGCCGACCGGGCCGTAGCCGACGTCGAACGTGTACGTGCCGCCCCAGGTGACCGTCAGCGTCACCACACGGTCGCCCGTGGCGCGGTAGACGTGCGCGACGCGCGTGTCGCAGCGTTCCGCGCCCGTCCGGTCGCCATCCCAGGCGCCGCCGGCGTTCGCCGTCCGGCAGGTCCCGCCGTCGCCGAACGACCAGGCGTACTCGCGCGGCCCCACGTCGATGTCCAGCCGCGCCGGACCGGCCGCGGTGTTCGCGGTCAGCGTGGCCGTGTCGTTGCCGGGACCGCTCGCGCTGAAGTACGCCGCGAGCCTCGTGACGGCGTAGCCCGGGCGTTCGACCACGACCGTGTGCGTCGGCGGCACGAGCCGCTTCACGTGCCGCGCCACGTCGACCGCCAGCTCGGCCGCCGTGACGATCCGCCGCGCCTCGCTCACGCAGATCGTGTCGAGCAGCACCGGCGCCTCGTCCTCGGGGCGCTTCAGGTACAGCCGGTACGCCGTCCCGTCCGGGCACCGCGACGCGAGGCAGTTGACGTAGTTCGGGTCGTGCGGCGTGTTGAGGTCGCACTCCCGGACCAGCGTCCACTCACAGCCCGCGCACCCACCCGACGCCGCGACGGCCCGGTTCGCCGCCTCGGAACCCGGGACGAGGATGGCGCCTTCGAATTGCGACGCCGTCGAAGCCGCGCAACCAGTCATGAAGTTGGCGGCCGAGCACGGCTGGTCAGCCAGTGCTGGCGCCACCAGCAGCACTGTGGCAGCTGCGGTGCAGGCAACAGCGCCGGGCCACCACATGTCAGCCCCCATCCGAGACGGCGATCTGGCTGACGCGGAACGTGCCGCCTTGCGGCACGAGGTCTATGACGATCCGCGACGTCTTCGGAACGAGACGCTCCACCATTCGGCCGTGCGCATCGACGACTCGGCCCGCACCCTCCGCGAGGGTTGCAAATACCGTGCCACCACCCGAGGCGGCAACAGCCGCACGCGCGTCCCGTAGTTCAACGGGCCGCTCGATGCGGTGGCCCTTACGACCCTCAGCCCGAAGAAACTCGACGATGCGCAGGCATGAGCACCCTGAAGCGATCAATGCAGCGACATCGTCCGCGCCCGTCGCCGGGTCCCGACTCGCAACCTCCAGCACGTCGTAGAAGTGGGTGGCGGCGCGAACAAGATCAGCGCCAGCAACGGCCGTCGGCGAGGCGCTCGTCGTAGCTGTCGCACCAGGCGAATGTGACGGCAACGGACCTGCCGTCGGCTTACTGCACGCGATCAGCCCCAGGAAGGCAAGGGCACCTGCCACAACCCGGTAAGAACAGTCCCCCGTGAACACGGCCGACAGGATAAGGACAGATGGCGCGAACATGCCACAACTTCTCCACAAGCATGCTCAGCGCTCAGGCGATCCCTAGGAGCCAATCTTCGTACGCCTCAGGATCCGACTTCCTCAGCCGGTCGATCTCGGACGCCGCGAGTGGAGGTCGCGTCGGGATCGAGCGAGCATCGGGCTTCTTCGACACCACGGTGCACCTTGAGTCGAACAGGTACTTCCCGCGGTACTCCCGCAACGGGCGGCGAATGTGCTCGGATTCCAGCACGACCGCGCCGAGTGCCTGCAACGCGGGCGCCACGGCGTCACCGTCGATCAGCGTCCCCGCTCGGCTTATACGGCGTTGCGTCGGCGTTCCGGTATAGGCGCTGAGGAGAAGCACCCCACCCGGCTTGACGAGGCTGTACATGGTCATGAGCGCGGGTTCTACCTGGTGCTCGGGCAGGTAGTAGAGAACGCTCGTGCAGATCACCGCATCGAACATCTCAGGTGGAAGCGGCGGCACCAGGAGGTCACCGCATACCGCATGATGGCGCATGCGCGGCGACCCGTAGTGTCGTTGGAACGTCCGGCAGGTACCGAGGATGACCGGGTCCTTGTCCAGGGCGACGACGACGTGACCATGCCCGGCGACGAAGAGCGAGTTCCTGCCGTCGCCACATCCGAGGTCGAGCACCTTCGCGCGCTGCGGGAGCTTGTCGAGAAGGGCTTCGACCGCGGTATCGGGACTTTGCTGAGTTCGGTACAGCATCGCGTTGGCTCCCGTCTCGAGGACCGGATCGTCAACGCGGGCGGGCGGTCTCGGTGCGGCGAATCCGCCGCTCTAGACGTGGTAGCACAGACCCCGCAATGCCACAAGATTTCGAACTAGGAGTACTCCACTCCGTAGTACCGCCCCGGCGCCTTCCCCGGCAGCAGCTCCCCGCGCGAGTGCCGGATCGTCACCGACATCCGCGGCCCCACCGGCCGCGCGGTCTTCGGAACGCAGTGCTCCCAGTCGTGCTGGCACGCGCCGCCCATCACCACGAGGTCCCCGGCGCCCGGCGACAGCGTCAACGCCACCGGCCCGCCGCCGCGCGGCCGCAGCGCGAACCGGCGCCGCGCGCCCAGCGACACGGTCGCCACGAGCGGGTTGCGGTGCACGCGCCCGTTCCGGTCGGGGTGCCACGCGACCGAGTCGCGGCCGTCGCGGTAGAGGTTGACCCAGACCCGGTCGAAGTCGACGCCGTACCGCTCGGACAGCGCCGCGCACATCGCCGGCAACGCCGCCGGCACCGACGGGTCCGCCGCGTCCGGCGTCCACCCCGCCGTCAGCCGGGGCTCCAGCACCCGCGAGTCGTACATCTGCCGCGTCCGCTGCTGCCACGACCCGGTCTCCAGCAACGTCGCGAACAGCGCGTCCGACCCGGCCAGCCACCCGGGGCAGTAGTCCACCCACGACGTGGCGTCGAGCTCGTGGCGGACGAGCCCGTCGAACGACACCGCCACGGCCGGCGACACGCCGACGTCGAGCAACGACGGCTGCCACGCGAGCGACGCCGCAGGCAACGCAGGCACAGCGGCAGGCGGGACGACGGGCTCCACCTCCACATGGTAGGCAGGCAGCGCCGCTACGGTGCCCCCAACCGAAGGGGGTCGCATGCATCCCGAGCCGCCCGAGTACCCCGTCGTCCCGCTGACCGGCGTCACCGAGCTGCGCATCCACGGCGTCTCCGGCACGCCCGTCGAGGCGATGCTCCAGGACCCGCACCCGGTCCAGGTCTGGGGCGACAAGGTCGCCGGCTTCTACCGCACCGCCGCCCCCGACGAGGGGACGCGGAAGGAGGCGTACTCCTGGGGCCGCCTCACCGCCGGCGCGAGCGCCCGCGCGGCCTGGCTGCTCCTCCTCCCGTTCATGCTCGTCAACGTCGCCGCCTGGGCCCACCCGACGCGCCCCCAGGAGCGCTACACGCCGGTCGGTGTCATGAGCGGCGCGGTCCGCGTCCTCGGGCTCTGCCTGACCGCGCTGCTGGTCATCGGCGCCGCGCTGCTCGGCATGGACCTGATCGCCTGGCAGTGCGCCGGCGACGAGGCGCGCTGCGGCGACGAACGATGGTTCACCCGCTGGCTCACGGACGGGTGGGCCAGCACCCCGGGCCGGCGCATCGGGTTCGGCGCGCTGCTGCCGATCGCGCTCGTCCTGGTGATGTGGCGGCTGTCGACGAGCACCGCGAAGAACTACGAGGAGTACGACGCCGCCACCGGCACCACCGAGCCCGACCCCGCGCTCCCGAAGGGCGCCAACGACCTCGCCAACCGCAGCTTCTGGCGCGGCGGCGGCCCGCTCGACCGCCTGCGCCGCCTGCACCTCGCCGCCGCGTTCGCGATCGTCGCCGGCCTCGTCGCCTACGCCGCCGACGACGGCAGCGCCGTCGCGGCGACGATCTGGAAGACCGCCGCCGCGCTGACCGCGCTCATCGCGGCGCTGCTGTTCTCCCACCTCACCGGCCGCCGCCGCGTGCTGCTCACCGGCGACTCGGCGAACAAGGCCTTCTGCAAGGCCGTCGCCGCCGCGCCCGCCGTGGCGACGGCGCTGCTCGCCGCCGCGCTCTACTACGCCGCGTTCGTCACGGACCGGCCCGCGGCGACCGGCCCGCTGCCCGGCATCCACGGCGCGAAGCACGTGCTGTTCGTCACGATGGCCGCGATGACCGGCGTGATGCTGGCCGGCAACGTCGCCGCCCTCTTCGACCGCGACCGCACGTTCCGCGAGTCGGTGAAGGGGCCGATGCTCAACGGCTTCCTCGCGCCGTTCCTCGCCTACCTCGGGCTCGTCATCGGCGGCGCCTACGTGGCCGGCGCCGCGATCCGGCTGGCCGACTACCTCGGCAAGCCGGTGGACGCGACCTGCCTGCCGGACTGCGCGGGCGGGGCGGACGTCGTATTCGGCATCCCGCGCGAGTACTACTGGCTCTCCCGCGGCTTCGGCACGGCCGCCGTGATCGGCGCGCTCGTCGGCATCGGCGTGCTCGCGACGCGGAGCAAGGCGGTGCGCAAGGCGCTGCCCGACGTCGTGACGGAGTACGCCGGCCAGACCGACGAGAAGCGGCAGCGCAAGATCGCCGCGATCCACGCGGCCGCCGCGCAGACCGACGCCGGCGCCACGCTGCTCGCCACGGTCGTCGTCGGCGCGACGCTCGTCACGACGTACTCGACCGCGACGACGAGCGAGGGCAGCCTGGCGAACGCCATGACGACCGCGGGCACCTGGCTCGTCGGCGCGTTCGCGCTCGGCGTCGTCGCCGTCGGCCGCAGCGCGTACCGCAACGAACGCCTCCGCCGCACGGTCGGCATCGCCTGGGACCTCGGGACGTTCTGGCCGCGCAGCGCCCACCCGTTCGCGCCGCCCTGCTACTGCGAGCGCACCGTCCCCGAGCTCGCGACCCGCATCCGCCAGCTCCGCGACGCCGGGGGCACCGTGGTCGTCTCCGCGCACAGCCAGGGCACGGTCATCGGCGTCGCCGCGCTGCTGCAGCTCCGGGAGAACGCCGACGGCATCTGCCTGGTCACGTACGGCTCGCCGCTGCACCGCCTCTACGCCCGGGCGTTCCCGCACTTCTTCGGGCTGTCCGTCCTCCGCGCCACCGACACGATCCTCGGCGGCCGCTGGGTCAACCTCTACCGCCGCAGCGACCCGATCGGCGGGCCGGTGCTCGCCGGCGACGCCGACGTGCCCGGCGACGACGTGCCGCCGGTACGCCCCGACCGCCGGCTGCACGACCCGTCGTTCGCCCGGGAGCGCTACGCGTTCACCGACCCGCCGGCCCGCGGGCACTCGGACTACTTCCACGACCCGGTCTTCGAGGAGACCGTCACCGCGCTGGCCGGCGAGGTCGGGTAGCGTCGTCGCACCATGCGCTGCCCGTTCTGCCGCCACCCCGACAGCCGGGTCGTCGACTCGCGCGACGCCGACGAGGGCACGGCCATCCGCCGCCGCCGCGAGTGCCCCGAGTGCAACCGCAGGTTCACCACGATGGAGACCGCGAGCCTCGTCGTCGTGAAGCGCAACGGCACCAAGGAGCCGTTCTCCCGGGCCAAGGTCGTCGTCGGCGTGCGCCGCGCCTGCAAGGGCCGCCCGGTGGACGACGACCAGCTCGCCGCGCTGGCCCAGCAGGTCGAGGACCACGTCCGCGGCGCCGGCGCGGCGGAGGTGACCAGCCAGGACGTCGGGCTGGCGATCCTCGGCCCGCTGCGCGACCTGGACGAGGTCGCGTACCTGCGCTTTGCCAGCGTCTACCGGGGCTTCGACTCGCTCGGCGACTTCGAGCGCGAGGTCGCCGGGCTCAAGGCCCAGCGCGACGTCTAGCCGGCGACGAGCCGCAACGGCGCCGACGCCGACGCGGTCACCAGCTCGACGGTGAACGCCGCCGCGCCGTCCACGGACCGCGCCGCGACCGTCGCGCCCATCGTGCCGACGAGGCCGCGCACGATCGACAGGCCGAGCCCGACGCCCGGCATGCCGCGGCTCGCGTCGAGCCGCACGAACCGTTCGAACACCCGCTCGCGGTCCGCCTCCGGAACGCCCCGGCCGCGGTCGAGCACGGTGACCGCGACGCGGGTGCCGCGGGTCCGCACGTCGATCTCGACCGGGGGAGCGCCGTGCCGGAACGCGTTCTCCAGCAGCAGCTCCACGACCTGGGCGAGCCGGTCCGCGTCGCCGAGCACCCGCGGCGTGCCCGGCTCCACGGACACGCCGACGAACCGGCCGGCGTCGAGGTGCGCCGCCGCGACCGCGCGCACCACCTCGACCGCGTCGAACGGCGCGATGACCGCCGGGTTCGGGTCGACGCCGAGCTCGGCCGACATGAGCATCCGCTCGACCATCGCGGAGAGCTTCTGCGCCTGCGTCTCGGCGATGACGAGGACCTCGTCGCGCTGCTCGGGCGTCAGGTCGGGCCGCCGCGCGACGGACGTGCAGCCGACGATCGACGTCAACGGCGTGCGCAGGTCGTGCGAGACGCCGGTGATGAAGTCGGTCTTCATCTGCTCGAGGCGGACCATCTCGTCGATGCGCGCCCGCTCCTCCGCGTGGACGCGGGCGTGCGCGACGCCGCTCGCCGCGTGCTCGGCGAACAGCGACAGCAGCTCCAGGTCGTCGCCGGTGAACGTGTGCGTGCCCGACGCGGCGACGTTGAGGACGCCGACGAGCGCGTCGCGGTGCAGCAGCGGGACGCACATCGCGCTGCCCGCGTGCCGCCGCCGGGGCCGGTAGCCCGGGAACGCCGCCGCGTCGGCCGGGCCGTTGACCAGCACCGGCTCCCGGGTGCGCGCGACGTGGCCGGCGATCCCGTCGCCGAGCCGGCTGCGTACGCCCACCGCGTCGACGTTGCCGCGGGCGCTCGCGACGGTCAGCGCCTCCGCGTCCTCCAGCAGCATGATCGAGCCGCTCGCGCCGTCGAAAAGCCCGAGCGCCGTCTCGAGGATCGTGTCGAGGACCTCGCTGAGCTCGAGCGCGGAGTTGACCGCCTTGCCCGCGCGCAGCAGCGCGCCGAGGTCGTCCAGCCGCGCCGACATCCGCCGAGAGCTCCTGCTCCTCGGCGAGCAGCCGCTCGACCCGGCGGAGGTGGACCTCCTTCTCCACGCAGTACACGGCGAAGCCGGCGACCAGCGCCATGATCGCGGCGATCGACTCCGGCGGCAGCGTCCCCGCGCCGCCCTCGAAGCGAGCGCGGGTCATCAGCCCGGCCGCGGTCGACCCGCCCGCGAACGTCAGCCCGACGAGCAGCCAGAGCTGCCGGCGGCGGCGCCGTACGGCGTTGCCGTCGACGACGCGCGCGCGGCGCAGCCCCGCCGCGGCGGCCTCGCGGCGCAGGAGGTGGTCGTCCGCCTGCCGGTCCACGTCCGAAAGATCGGCAACGCTCGCGCGCGCCGTACACCCGCGAGGGGGAGGACGGAACGGACGTTCCGGGGCAGGACCCGACGACCCGGGCGGCGAAGCGCAGCGGCCATGCCCACCCCTCGCCGCGGCCGCCGTGCCGTTCTCGCCCTCGCCGCGCTCGCCGCCGGCGCCGCCCTCGCCTCGCCCGGAGCCGGCGCGTCGACCGTGCCGCTGCCCGGCGCCGACCCCGCCACCGTCGGCGCGTGGGCGCCGCCGCAGGAGTGGCCGACCCAGGCGATCCACGCCGCGGTGCTGCCCACCGGCAAGGTGCTGGCGTACGGCTCCAACGCCGCCGCCACCCTGTGGGACCCGGCCACCGGCGCCACCCGGCCGGTGCCGATCCCCGGCACCGACGACATGGTCTGCTCCGGCATGGCGATGCTCGCCGACGGCCGGCTGCTGCTCAACGGCGGCCACGCGCAGTCCGGCGCGGAGCTGTGGAACGGCCACGCCGTCACCTGGCTGTTCGACCCGTTCACCGAGACGTGGACGCGCGGCGCCGACATGAAGGACGGCCGGTACTACCCGGCCGCCATCACCCTCGGCGACGGCAGCGTGCTCGCCTCCAACGGCAACGACGACGGCGGCGAGGACCCGTACACCACCGAGCGCTGGAACGGCACCACGTGGGAGCGCCTGCCGGGCACGCCGCCGCGGATGGAGTTCTACCCGCGCCTGCACGTGCTGCCCGACGGCCGCGTCGTCAGCGCCGGGCAGGACCCGAACGCCATGCTGCTCGACCCGGCGACCGGCGCGTGGACCGTCGGCCCGCGCTCCGAGGCCGGCCGCCGCTGGGGTGGCGCCAGCGTGCTGCTGCCCGGCCTGGACAAGGTGCTCGTCTTCGGCGGCGGCAACGCCGGCTTCTCGTCCGAGGGCCACGGCGGCGTCCCGCTGCTGCGCGACCCGGCCGAGCTCATCGTGAACAACCACTTCGAGGCCGTCTCCGACGGCCCCGACCCCGGCACCCGGTCGGCCGAGATCCTCGACCTGTCCGGCGCCGCGCCGGCGTACCGGCCGGTCGGGCCGATGGCGTACCCCCGCCGCGACCTGTCCGGCGTGCTGCTCGCCGACGGCAACGTCCTCGCGCTCGGCGGCAGTGTCGGCTACGAGCCGCTGCCCGGCTGGGCCGACTACACGTTCCACCCGGAGCTGTTCGACCTGAAGACGGAGACGTGGTCGCTGATGGCGCCCGCGGCGCGGACCCGCGGCTACCACTCGACCGGGCTGCTGCTGCCCGACGGGCGCGTGCTGTTCGCCGGCGGCGACTTCGAGCTGGCTCGCGACGGCTCGCTGCCGCTGACGAACACCGGCGAGGTGTACAGCCCGGCGTACCTGTTCCGCGGGCCGCGCCCCGTCATCGCGTCGGCGCCGCCGGCGGTGGCGTACGGCGAGCGCTTCTCGGTCCGCAAGACCGGGCCGAAGGTGGCCCGCGCCGCGCTCGTCCGGCTGGCCGCGACGACGCACTCGCTGAACACCGACCAGCGCTGGGTCGGCCTCACGGTCGAGGAGGCGGGCGACCTGCTGCACCTCCAGGCGCCGGCCGGCGGCAACGCCGCGCCGCCCGGCTACTACATGCTGTTCCTGCTCAGCGAGGCCGGCGTGCCGTCCGTCTCGTCGATCGTCCACGTCGGGTAATTCATTCGCGTGGCCGGCGCGCCGCGCCCACACTGCCGCACGGCCCGTCTGGCGCCGGAGCGGGGCATCGCCCGCACCGGTTCGTCGTCGGCGGTCCACCCGGCTCTGCACCGGTCTGGCATACGGGGTTCGACTCCCCTGCGAGGCCGGCCGCGGTCAGCCGTACGGCAGCGCGACGCCGGCCCTGCGGGTCTCGGGCCCCCGCCGGTCGCCGCGCGACCGCGGCCGGTCTCGCGCCCCGACGACGAAGGAACCGACGAAGGAGAGGTGAGCAGGATGCGGATCGTGGTGATGGAGTGGGAGCGGGTCGTCCGGTACGACCGCGGCCTGCTCGCCGAGGTGCTCGGCCCGGGTGAGCACCGGCGGCGCAAGCGCCGCACGGTGCTCCAGCGGCTCGACGTGCGCCCCCGCACGGTCGCGCTGCCGGGCCAAGAGGTGCTGACCGCCGACGGCGTCGGGGTCCGCGCGTCCGTCGCGCTCGTCGTGCGGATCGGCGACCCGCTGGCGTACGTGCGGTCCTCCAGCGCGCCGGAGGCGGCGTTCTACGTCGCCGTCCAGCTCGCGCTGCGCTCCGCCGTCGCGACAGTCGCGGCCGAGGACCTGCTCGCGTCCCGCGCCGAGGTCGACGCGGCGGTGCTGGCCGGCGCGGAGGCCGCGGCCGGCACGTACGGCCTCGCGGTCGACGCCGCGGGCGTGCGCGACCTCGCGTTCCCCGGCGAGCTGCGGAAGGTGTTCGCCGAGACGGCGACCGCCAAGCAGGAGGCGCGGGCGGCCCTGGAGCGGGCGCGCGGCGAGACGGCGGCGCTGCGCGCGCTGGCGAACGCGGCGCGGGCCGTGGAGGCGCACCCGGGCCTGCTGCGGCTCCGTACGCTCCAGGCGGTCGAGTCCGCGCCGGGCTCCACGGTCGTCCTTACCGATCGGTAGCCATCGAACGGCCCTGTCACCTTGGTGGCAGGGCCGTTCGTCACGTCCTGGGACGACACGCCGACACGCTCTTGCCAACCCTCAGCCGCAGGTCTACGGTCCCCACATCTGGTAGTTACACCGCTGTAGTTCTCCACATCTTGTACACACGTTGCCCCCAACTTGTGCACGGAGAAGTCCACAGCGGGACCGGGATCAGGATGGCGACCGGGGTTGTTGTACCCCCTGATGGACGTGGGAGCGGGCATGACGGAGACGGCGCAGGGCGCACCGGCGACGACCTCGAAGAAGGCCGCCGGGCTCCGGCTCACCCGCCTGTTCACGACCGAGGGCGTGCATCCGTACGACCAGGTCACCTGGGAACGCCGCGACGTCGTCATGACCAACTGGCGCGACGGCTCGGTGAACTTCGAGCAGCGCGGCGTGGAGTTCCCCGACTTCTGGTCGGTCAACGCGACGAACATCGTCACGACCAAGTACTTCCGCGGCGCCGTCGGCACCGAGCAGCGCGAGTGGTCGCTCAAGCAGGTCGTGGACCGGGTCGTGGACACCTACACGGCGGCGGGCGTCGAGCACGGCTACTTCGCGACGCCGAAGGACGCGGAGATCTTCGAGCACGAGCTCAAGCACATGCTCGTGCACCAGATCTTCAGCTTCAACAGCCCGGTCTGGTTCAACGTCGGGACGACCGCGCCGCAGCAGGTCTCGGCCTGCTTCATCCTGTCGGTCGACGACACCATGGACTCGATCCTCAACTGGTACAAGGAGGAGGGGGTCATCTTCAAGGGCGGCTCCGGCGCCGGCCTGAACCTCTCCCGGATCCGCTCCTCCAAGGAGCTGCTGTCGTCGGGCGGCACGGCCAGCGGGCCGGTGTCGTTCATGCGCGGCGCCGACGCCTCGGCCGGCACCATCAAGTCCGGCGGCGCCACGCGGCGCGCCGCGAAGATGGTCATCCTCGACGTCGACCACCCGGACATCGAGGAGTTCATCGAGACGAAGGCGCGCGAGGAGGACAAGATCCGCGTCCTGCGCGACGCCGGCTTCGACATGGACCTCGGCGGCAAGGACATCTCCAGCGTCCAGTACCAGAACGCGAACAACTCCGTCCGCGTGACCGACGAGTTCATGCGCGCGGTCGAGGCGGGGACGTCGTTCGGCCTCAAGGCGCGCAAGACCGGCGAGGTCATCGAGGAGGTCGACGCGAAGACGCTGTACCGGAAGATCGCGCAGGCCGCGTGGGAGTGCGCCGACCCCGGCATCCAGTACGACGACACCATCAACGACTGGCACACCTGCCCGGAGACCGGCCGCATCACCGCGTCGAACCCGTGCAGCGAGTACATGCACCTCGACAACTCGTCGTGCAACCTCGCCTCGCTCAACCTGATGAAGTTCCTGCGCGAGGACGGCACGTTCGATGCGAAGACGTTCGCCCGGGTCGTCGAGTTCGTCATCACCGCGATGGACATCTCGATCTGCTTCGCCGACTTCCCGACGCAGGCGATCGGCGACACCACGCGGGCGTACCGCCAGCTCGGCATCGGCTACGCCAACCTCGGCGCCCTGCTCATGGCGAACGGCCTGCCGTACGACTCCGACTCCGGCCGCGCGATGGCCGGCGCGATCACGTCGCTCATGCAGGCGACCGCGTACAAGCGCTCCGCCGAGCTCGCCGGCATCGTGGGGCCGTACGACGGCTACGCCCGCAACGCCGACGCGCACCAGCGGGTCATCCGCAAGCACGCCGCGGCGAACGACTGCCTGCGGCCGTTCGGCGCCGACGACGCGCGCATCCTGCACGAGGCCACCCGCGCGTGGCAGGAGTGCCAGAAGGCCGGGCTGGCCCACGGCTACCGCAACAGCCAGGCGTCGGTCATCGCGCCGACCGGCACCATCGGTCTGATGATGGACTGCGACACCACCGGCCTCGAGCCCGACCTCGCGCTCGTCAAGAACAAGAAGCTCGTCGGCGGCGCGTCCATGAAGATCGTCAACAACACGGTCCCGGCCGCGCTGCGCAAGCTCGGCTACGACGAGGAGATCGTCGAGGCCATCGTCGAGTACGTCGCCGAGCACGGCCACGTCGTGGACGCGCCCGGCCTGCGGCCCGAGCACTACGCCGTCTTCGACTGCGCGATGGGGGAGCGGTCCATCTCGTGGATGGGCCACATCCGGATGATGGCCGCGATCCAGCCGTTCATCTCCGGCGCGCTGTCCAAGACCGTCAACCTGCCCGAGTCGGCGACCGTCGAGGACATCGAGAAGGCGTACTTCGAGGGCTGGAAGCTCGGCCTCAAGGCGATCGCCGTCTACCGCAACAACTGCAAGGTCGGGCAGCCGCTGTCGGACATCAACGACACGAAGAAGGCGCTGGCGGCGCAGACTTCGTCCGTGGACTCGCACGAGGCCCGCCGCCCCGAGCGGAAGCGGCTGCCGAAGAAGCGCCCGTCGCAGACGGTGTCGTTCTCGGTCGGCGGCGCCGAGGGCTACATGACCGCGGGCTCGTACCCGGACAACGGGCTCGGCGAGGTCTTCATCAAGATGTCGAAGCAGGGCTCGACCCTGGCCGGCGTCATGGACGCGTTCTCCGTCGCCGTCTCCATCGCGTTGCAGTACGGCGTCCCGCTCGAGGCGTACGTGTCGAAGTTCATCAACATGCGCTTCGACCCGGCCGGCATGACCGACGACCCGGACGTGCGGATGGCGCAGTCGGTGATGGACTACATCTTCCGTCGCCTCGCGCTGGACTACCTGCCGTACGAGAAGCGGGCCGAGCTCGGCATCTTCACCGCCGAGGAGCGCGCCGCGACGGTCGCCTCGTCCTACGGCGCGCCCGCCTTGGAGGACCCCGCCGACGCCGCGGAGCTCGACGTCGAGGGCTTGGCGCAGAGCGTTCCGGTCGAGCACGCGCCGCCCGCGGCGCCGGAGCCGGTCACCGCGCCGGCGGATGGGGGCGGCGGCCTGGACGTGTCGGCGACGACCGCCCAGGACGCGCCGTTGTGCATGAACTGCGGCATCAAGATGCGGCCGGCCGGCTCCTGCTACGTCTGCGAGTCCTGCGGCAGCACCAGCGGCTGCAGCTAGGTAGCGCTCCTGGTTCAAGGCCGTAGCGCGCCGCGACGATGTTCAGTGGATGGGGGATCTCACACTGACGCCGTGGCGTCGCTACGGCCACGACCGGGTCTACATCGCACGCGGCGACGCGAAGCTCGGCTACCTGAACCGGGTCGACGGCTCGCTCGTGCTCGGTGACGAGACGGTCCGCGCGGAGGTCGAGGCGGCGCTCACCGCCGCCGGCTATCTCGATCGAGCCGCACCGGCGGGAAAGAGCGCGGCCGTGGCGGTCGACGCCGGGTCGCCGCCGAACCTGTGGGCATTGACGCTGCCGGGGGACACCGCGATGAACCGGCCGGGTGCCAGCGCACGCGCGATGGCGCGGGCGCATCGAGACGCCGCGCCGGTCCGCACCGCGGTCGCCCGCCTCCTCAACCTCCATACTGACGAGCGCGCCTGGCGCCGTGGCGCCGACGGCGAGGAGATGGTCGGCCGCCGCCTGGAACGTCTCGACCCCACCGTCTGGACGGCGCTGCACGACCTGCCCGTCGGGGACAGGGGCGCGAACGTCGACCATCTGGTGATCGGTCCTCCGGGCGTGTTCTCGATGAATACGAAGAACCTCACCGGCACGGTGTGGGTGGCCCACGACGTCTTCTTCAGCAACCGCGGCCGCACCGACTTCGTCCCCAAGGCACGCTACGAGGCGAGGCGCGTCGCGCGCGTGCTGTCGCGTGCCACGGGCACGCCGGTGCGTGTCCACGGCGTTCTCGTCGTGTTCGCCGACAGGGTGACGGTCAAGGAGCAGCCACGCGACGTGACGGTGGTCCTGCCGACGGCGCTCACCCGCTGGCTCGAATGGCAGCGCCCGTGCCTGACGCCGGAGCAGGTCCGGAGCATCGCGCGGGCGGCGCGCAACCCGCGCACCTGGTACTGAGCGCCCTCGGCAACGCGTCCGTCACCCCGTTCGGGGGAGGATCGGCGGCATGAGCGAACGTGGAGTCGTCTTCCCCACCGCTGGTGAGGGTCGCAGCACCAGTGCCTTTGGGCGGGCGGTCGTCTCCGACGCGCTGCGCGACGTCGACGCGGTCGGCGCGACGGCGGCGGAGTACGACACCAACTGGCGGCGCGGCTACCTGACGCACTTCCGCCGGCTCGTCGAGGCCGGCCTGACCCACCCCGACGACGCGCGCACGATCGCGCGCAAAGGCCTCGCGTCGGCGCGCGAGCGGATGCGCTACGTCACCGACGCCGGCGAGGTCCCGCTGGACGAGGCCGTCGCGAAGCCGGAGGGCCAGCCGTTCGACACCGCCGTCATCAAGGGCACCGGCACGCCCGAGCGCGAGCTGACCATCCCGTACCGCGGCGAACGGCTGCGCGGCGACGCGCTGCACCGCCAGCTCGACGACTGGGTGGAGCGCGGCATCGTCGAGCCGAGCGCGGCGGAGGCGGTGCGAACGGTCGCGGCGAGCCCGGACTGGTTCGATGATCTGCCCGACCCGGTCGTCGTCATCGGCGCGGGCGCGGAGATGGGGCCGTTGCGCTCACTGCTGCGCTGGGGTGCGGACGTCGTGGCGATCGACCTGCCGCGCCCGCAGATCTGGGAACGGCTGCGTTCCGACGCCGCCGAGCGGGCCGGCCGCCTGATCGTGCCGGTCCGCAACGGCAAGCCGGGCGCGGACCTGCTCACCGAGGTGGCCGAGGTCGCGCAGTGGCTGCTGGAGCAGGACGGGCGCCTGGTCCTGGGCAACTACGTCTACGCCGACGGTGCGACGAACGTCCGCCTCGCGCTCGCCGTCGACGCGCTGACGACGTTCGTGCAGGAACGCCGCGAGGACGTGGCGCTCGCGTTCCTCGGCACGCCGACCGACGTCTACGCGGTCCCGCGCGAGGTCGTCGACCACTCCGCGGCGGCGTACAAGAAGGCCTCCACGCTGCGAGCGCTGCGCCGCCCGCTCAAGGCGCTCAGCGCAGGCCGCCTGCTGAGGCGGAACTACGCGCCCGGCTCCGACCCCGGCGTCAACGACTCCCTGGTCCCGCAGCAGGGCCCGAACTACGCGCTCGCCAAGCGCATCCACCGCTGGCGCGCGACCACGGCGCGCGCGGAGGGCGCGACGGTGTCGTTCCACGTCGCGCCCGCGACGCGGACCCGCAGCGTCGTGAAGAACCGGCTGCTCGCGTCGGCCTACCGGGGCGCGCGGCCGTTCGGCATCGAGGTGTTCGAGCCGGCGACGAGCAACACGCTGATGGCCGCGCTGCTCCTCCACGACCTGCGAACGGCCCCGCCGCGGCACGCGCACCCGTGGCAGGACGAGGCGTACGCCGCCGCGCACGGCGGTCTCTGGCGCTCGCCGTACGACCCGCGCAGCGCGCTAGGGCTGGCGGTCCTCCTCGGCTTCGCCGGCGCTCGCGGCTAACGGAGCGTCGGCGCGGCTGTAGCCGAAGGCGTGGACGCTCAGCACGTCCACCTCGCGGCGGGGGTCGCCGAAGAACGTCCGCAGCCGCAGCCGCACGCGCTGGAACGGATGCTCGCGCGCGGCCTGCGCCTCGTTCCAGTTCGCGTTCGGCACGACGAGGAACAGGTGCTGCGCGGGGCTGACGTGCGCCTTCCAGAAGTCCTTGAGGTCGTGGTTGTTCGTCGTGGTGCCGCCGCGCTCGACCTCCGCGAGCACGCCGCGGCCGGGCGCCGGAAGTAGAAGTCCGGTCGCGCCCGCGTGACGAGCCCGTCCTCCGGTGTGATCACGACCTCCTCGCGGAAGCCGAGCTCGCCGACGAGCAGGGCGGACACCTCACGCTGGATCGCCGCGCTGCCGGCCCGGTACTGGTGCGCGCGGTCGATCGCCTCCTCGCGCTCGCCCAGGTGCGCGACGAGGTGCCGGGCGAGCGCGTCGACCCGCGCGAGCTCGGCGGCGAAGCTAGTCACCCGGCGTGCCTCCGACGCCAGCGCCGTGTACGACCGGAGAATGCGACGAGGCCGCTCCAGGTATGAGCTGGAGCGGCCTCGTCAGGCAGCGCCGCGCACGTGCGTCCGATCGCTCGGTCGCAAGCACTGGCGCCGCCCCCGCGGCGTCGCCCCCGGATCGGGAGTCGCCTCCCGGAACGGTTCGCGTCGCCGCTGGTCCGCCGTTTCTACGCCCGCCCGGCGGCCGGCACAAGGGGTTTGCTCAGAACAGCGTCGCCGACTCCAGCTCGAGCAGCGCGCGCTTGGTGTCCATGCCCCCGGCGAAGCCGGTGAGCTTCCCGTCGGAGCCGATGACGCGGTGGCACGGCACCACGATCGCGATGGGGTTGCGGCCGTTCGCGAGGCCGACGGCGCGCGAGGCGGCGGGGTTGCCGACCCGCCGGGCGAGCTCGCCGTAGGTGATCGTGGTGCCGTACGGGATCTCGCGCAGCCGCTCCCACACGGCCCGCTGGAAGTCCGTCCCGCGCGGCGCGAGCGGCAGGTCGAACTCCTTGCGGTCGCCGGCGAAGTACTCGCGGAGCTGCGTCGCGACCGCGACGAGCACCGGGTCGTCGTCGTCGCGCTCGCCCGGCCCCGGCCCCGCGCCGAAGTGCAGCGTCGTCAACGCCTCGCCGTCGGCCACCAGCAGCAGCGGCCCGACCGGCGTCGGGTCCAGCACGGTCCAGGTCATGCGGGCTCTCCCGTCCAGAGGTGCATCAGGGCGTACGACCGCCACGGCCGCCAGCGTTCGGCCGCGTCGGGTCCGGCGCCGAGCCGCGCGAGCGCGTGCTTGCCGCCGAGGTCGGTCGGCAGGAACGCGTCGGGGTCGCCGAGTGCGCGCATCGCGACATACGAGGCAGTCCACGGCCCGATCCCCGGCAGTGCGAGCAACGCCTCCCGCACCGCCGCGCGGTCCGCGCCGCGGTCGACCACGACGTCGCCGCCGTCCAGCGCGCGCGCAAGGCCGACGAGCGCCCGCGCCCGGGCGCGCGGCATCGGCAGCGCGTCGGGGTCGGCGGCCGCGACGGCGGCGGGGCTCGGGAACAGGTGCGTGAGGCCGCCGTCCGGCTCCGGCAACGGCTCGCCGTACGCCGCCGCCAGCCGCCCGGCGAGGGTCCGCGCGCCGGCGACCGAGACCTGCTGGCCGAGCACCGCGCGGACCGCGAGCTCCGCGCCGTCGACGTGGCCGGGCACCCGCAGGCCCGGCCGCTTGCGGGCCAGCGGGCCGACGACGGGGTCGTCGCCGAGCACGTCGAGCACCGCGGCCGGGTCGGCGTCGAGGTCGAAGAGCCGGCGGGAGCGCTCCACCGCGACCGGCAGGTCGGCGAGGCTGGTGAGCCGCACGGTGCACCGCACCGCGTCGGCGAGCGGCGTCAGCGCGACGACGCCGGGCCCGTGGGGGAGGCGCAGCGTGCGCCGGTACGTCCCGCCGGCGACCTCCTCGACGCCCGGCACGCAGCGCGCGGCGAGGAAGTCGAGCAACGCCGCCCCGTCGAACGGCTCCCGCGCCGCGAGCCGCACCTCGACGTCGCCGGACGACGGCGCGGGGCGGCGGCGCGCGCGCAGCAGCGAGGGCGCGACGCCGTACGTCTCGCGCATGGTGTCGTTGAACTGCCGCACGCTCGCGAACCCCGCCGCGAACGCGACGTCCGACAGCGGCATCGCGGTCGTCTCCACGAGGATCCGCGCGGTCTGCGCGCGGCGCGCCCGGGCGAGCGCGAGCGGCCCGGCCCCGAGCTCGGCGGTGAGCAGCCGGTTGAGCTGGCGCTCGCTGTAGCCGAGACGGCGGGCGAGGCCGGGCACGTCCTCGCGCTCGACCACGCCGTCGTTGACGAGGCGCATCGCGCGGCCGGCCACGTCGGCGCGTACGTCCCACCGCGGCGAGCCAGGAGTCGTGTCGGGCCGGCAGCGCTTGCACGCGCGCAGCCCGGCGGCGACGGCGGCCGCGGCGGTCGGGAAGAACCGCACGTTGCGCCGCTTCGGCGTGACGGCGGGGCAGCTCGGCCGGCAGAAGATGCCGGTGGTGAGGACGCCGGTGTAGAACACGCCGTCGAACCGGCGGTCCCGGCTGAGGACGGCGGTGTAGCAGCGGTCCTGGTCCTCGATCACGGTGCCATCCTGCCGTGCCCGGCGGGCGCGTGCTGGCGGGAATCGGACACGACCGTCGGCCGGGTCCGGGTGGCGTTACTTGGGCGGCAGCGAGCGGGCGTACGCGACGCCACGGCCGACCCACGTCGCGAGCACGTGGTCGTCCAGCACGTCGCCGGACACGAGCAGCCAGCCGCTCATCGGGCGGCCGGTCATGTCGAACACCTTCGCGCCCGGCTCCTCGAGCAGCGCGGGCCAGTCCGCCTTCGCGACGCGGACGATGAGGTCGTCCGCGTGGACGCCGACGGCCATGTTGCCCTCGAGGAGGAACGCCAGGCCGCCGAACATGCGCTTCTCGACGAGCGGCGCGTCGCCGGCCGCCTCGCGGATGCGTTCGGCCAGCACCTCGTCGAACGCCATGCCGGCACCGTAGCAAGCCCGAAGGGCCGGGGAGGCCCCCAGAAACGAACGAAGGCCCCTCCAGGTATGAGCTGGAGGAGCCTCGTCCGGCGGCGCCGCCCGTCGCGCCGATCGCTCGGCGTGCCGTGCCGCGCCACCACCCGCGGTGCCTCGAACCCGTCGTCCGAGCCGTCCGTCCGGCCCTCGCGCGAGGCGGTTGCCCGACCTCGCGTCCGTTCCGGCCGTCCGGCTCGTCCGTCGTGCCGGGAGTCTCCTCCCGGCCGGTTCGCGCGTGCCGCTGGCGTGGGGTATTTGTAGCCCGCCGAAAACAGCGCCGCAAGGCATTTCCCGAAATTCACAGGATATCCACCGGAAATTGCCTCGCCGTCCACCGGCGCGGGCGGGTTGTCCACCGTTTCTCCACAGCGTCCTGTGGACTAGAGGTACTGCCCGACGGCCTCGGCCGCCTCCTCGGTCGCGACCGCCCGCGCCGCCATGACCTCGGCGAGCGTCTGGCCGCGGTCGACGGGCCGGCCCAGCAACGCGGCCGTCTCCGCGGCGGACAGCGCGGTGAACTCGATCCGCGCGAGGCAGCGGCCGGGCCGCACGAGCGCCGGGTGCAGCGCGCCGACCGGCTCGTTCGTGGTGAGCAGGAACAGGCAGCGCAGCCCCTGGCCGAGCATCCCGTCGGCGAGGTTGAGCAGCTTGCCCAGCGCCGAGGCGGCCTTGGTGCTCGTGTGCAGCAACGCCTCGGCGTCCTCGAGCACGACGACCCGCCAGCGTTCGGCGTCCTCGGTGTCGAGCACGACGCGGCGCAGGTAGCGGCCGTCGGAGAGCAGGCTCTCCGGGTCGGACACCACGACCCCGTCCGCCCAGTCGTGCCACGCGCGCAGCAGTGCCCGGGCAGCGGTCGTCTTGCCGGTCCCGGGGTCGCCGTGCCACACCATGAGCCGCCGCGACTCGTCGGCCGTGGCGCGGTGCGTCATCAGCGCGCCGAGCGCCGCGCGCACGGCGGCCGGGTACAGCGCCTCCACCGCCGGCCAGTCGGGAGCCGCGATGCGGATCTCGCG
Organism: Mycobacteriales bacterium; assembly: GCA_036382875.1. Taxonomy (GTDB): domain Bacteria; phylum Actinomycetota; class Actinomycetes; order BP-191; family BP-191; genus BP-191. The sequence continues at coordinate 2,512 of DASVPJ010000021.1, read as the reverse complement.
GTTGTGGAGCTGGTGGTCGGCGAACGTCACCGGCAGCAGTCCGTCGTCCTCCCGCTCGGGGAGGCGGGCGACGACGCGGTCACGCAGGTCGCGCGCCGCCTCCGCGGTCGGCGCGCTGGTGACGACGAAGCCGCTGGAGTGGTACGCGCGGACGAGGACGTACGCGCCCCCGTCCTCGCCCATGACGAACCCGTGGCCGGTGAAGTCACCGCGGTGGAGCAGGCGTACGCCGTCGGGCAGCACGTCGTCGCCGAACGTGCGCGGGACGTCGGCCGAGCACAGGTAGGCGTTGCCGGAGGTCTCGTGCGCGCGCAGGAACAGGAACGTCCCCATCGATCCGTCGACGTCGACGTCGTGGTAGCCCCGCAGGGCCGTCTCCATGGTCATCTCGATCTCGTCTGGTCGGGGCGCCGCGTCGCGCCCCGGGAGATCAGGGCGTACGCGGCGCTTGGGTGTCGTGGGGCACGGGTGCTCCTTCCGGGTGGCCGCCGCATGGCCGCAGGGGAGGGTGACAGGAGCGTGGCGGCGCGTCGAGCGACTTTCCCGGCGTGCCCTCGGCGTGTCGCGGCGGCGGCTGGGTTAGCGTCGGGGTCCGTTCCTCCGAGCACCCGAAAGCGGCACGTTGACCCTCGCGTACGACCCCGAGCCCGCCCCCGCAGAACCCGTAGGCCCGCCGCTGCGCTCGTGGCAGCGGCGCGCGCTCGTGGCGTACCTGCAACGCCGCCCGGCCGACTTCCTCGCCGTCGCGACGCCCGGCGCGGGCAAGACGACGTTCGCGCTGAAGGTCGCCGCGGAGCTGCTCGCGGACCACTCGGTCCAGGCCGTGACGGTGGTGACGCCGACCGAGCACCTCAAGGGGCAGTGGGCGGAGGCGGCGGCGAGGTTCGGGATCGACCTGGACCCCGCGTTCAGCAACGCCGTCGCGCGGACGAGCCGCGACTTCACCGGCGTCGCGGTGACGTACGCGCAGGTCGCGGCGCACCCGATGCTGCACCGCGCGCGCACCGAGGCGCGGCGGACGCTGGTGATCCTCGACGAGATCCACCACGCGGGCGACGCCAAGTCCTGGGGCGACGCGGTGCGGGAGGCGTTCGCGCCGGCCGCGCGGCGGCTCGCGCTGACCGGGACGCCGTTCCGCAGCGACACCAACGCGATCCCGTTCGTGACGTACGAGGCCGGTGCGGACGGCGTGCAGCGCAGCCGCGCGGACCACTCGTACGGCTACGCCGACGCGCTGCGCGACCGGGTCGTGCGGCCGGTGCTGTTCCTCGCGTACAGCGGCGAGATGCGCTGGCGTACCTCCGCCGGCGACGAGGTCGCGGCGACGCTCGGCGCGGAGCTCACGCCCGACGCGATCGCGCAGGCGTGGCGTACCGCGCTGGACCCGAAGGGCGAGTGGATCCCGACGGTGCTCGCCGCGGCCGACGCGCGGCTGACCGCGAAGCGGCGCGAGATGCCGGACGCGGCCGGCCTGGTCATCGCGACCGACCACGCGACGGCGCGGGCGTACGCCGCGCTGCTCAAGCGGGTCTCCGGCGAGGCGCCGACCGTCGTGCTGTCGGACGACCCGAAGGCGTCGCGCAAGATCGCGGCGTTCGGCGCGTCGAACGACCGCTGGATGGTCGCCGTCCGGATGGTGTCGGAGGGCGTCGACGTGCCGCGGCTGGCCGTCGGTGTGTACGCGACGAGCGTGTCGACGCCGCTGTTCTTCGCGCAGGCGGTCGGCCGCTTCGTCCGGGCGCGGACCCGGCGGGAGACGGCCAGCGTGTTCCTGCCGAGCGTGCCGACGCTGCTCGCGCTCGCGGCCGAGATGGAGGTCGAGCGCGACCACGCGCTGCAGCGCCCGTTGCGCGACGGCGAGTGGGACGACGACCTCGTCGAGCGGGCCAACCGGACCGAGTCCGAGCCCGACTTCGACGCCCCGCGCTGGGAGGCGCTCGGCGCGTCGGCGCACCTGGACCGGGTCATCTTCGACGGCGCGGACTACGGCTCCGCGGCCGCGCCCGGCACGCCGGAGGAGGAGGACTTCCTCGGGCTGCCCGGGCTGCTCGACCCCGACCAGGTCGCGGTGCTGCTGCAACGCCGCCAGGCCGAGCAGCAGCGGGCGTTGCGGACCGCGGACGCGCGCGGCGCGGCGGAACGGCCGCTGACCGCCCACGAGGAGGTCGCCGCGCTGCGCCGCGAGCTGAACGCCCTGGTCAACGCGAAGTCGATGTCGAGCGGCCGGACGCAGGCGGTGATCCACGCCGAGCTCCGCCGCGCGCTGGGCGGCCCCCAGACCAAGGAGGCCAGCGCGGAGGAGCTGCGGGCGCGGATCGCGTACCTGCGCGGGTCCTAGGGCACGAGGCCCTTCGCCCACCACGCGACGTTCGTCAGCGTGAACGGCCCCTCCGGCGCGCCGACCGCCCGCCAGGCCGCCTCGCGCAGTGCCGCGTGGTGGTCGGCGTCGAGCGACGCGACGTAGGCGCCGACCGGGCCGACGCCCTGGGTGAAGCCGTTCCACCAGTCGTCC
>DASVPJ010000020.1:0-19730 GCA_036382875.1 Mycobacteriales bacterium | reverse complement strand
GCGAGGTCGGACGCTGCGGCGTCGCCGTCGACTCACTGAAGGACATGGAGGCGCTCTTCGACGGGATCGACCTCGAGGGCATCACGACGTCGATGACGATCTCCGGCCCGGCCCCCATGGTGTTCGCGATGTACATCGCCGCGGCCATGAAGCAGGGGGCCACGGTCCGCAACCTCGGCGGGACGTGCCAGACCGACATCCTCAAGGAGTACATCGCCCAGAAGGAATGGCTCTTCCCGCCCGAGCCGCACCTGCGCCTCATCGGCGACCTGATGGAGTACTGCGCCTCGAACATCCCGCGCTACAAGCCGCTGTCGGTCTCCGGCTACCACATCCGCGAGGCGGGGAGCACGGCCGCGCAGGAGCTGGCGTTCACGCTGGCGGACGGCTTCGCGTACGTCGAGCTCGGCCTGTCGCGCGGTCTCGACGTCAACGTCTTCGCGCCCGGCCTGTCGTTCTTCTTCGACGCGCACGTGGACTTCTTCGAGGAGATCGCGAAGTTCCGCGCGGCCCGGCGCATCTGGGCGCGCTGGCTGCGCGACGTCTACGGCGCCACCGACGAGCGCGCGCAGTGGCTGCGGTTCCACACCCAGACCGCGGGCGTCTCGCTCACCGCGCAGCAGCCGGACAACAACATCGTCCGCACCGCCATCGAGGCGCTGTCGGCGGTGCTCGGCGGCACGAACTCGCTGCACACCAACGCCCTGGACGAGGTGCTCGCGCTGCCGTCCGAGCGCGCCGCGCAGATCGCGCTGCGCACGCAGCAGGTGATCATGGAGGAGACCGGCGTCACCAACGTCGTCGACCCGCTCGGCGGCTCCTGGTACGTCGAGGCGCTCACCGACGAGATGGAGCGGCAGGCCGAGGAGATCTTCGACCGCATCAAGCGGATGGGCACCGACGGCACGATCACGTCGGGCATCCTGCGCGGCATCGAGGACGGCTGGTTCATGAGCGAGATCGCCGAGGCGGCGTTCCGCTACCAGACCGCGCTCGAGAAGGGCACCAAGAAGATCGTCGGCGTCAACACGCTCACCTCGTCCGGCGACCCGGAGCTGGAGATCCTGCGCATCAGCCACGAGGTCGAGCGTGAGCAGAAGCGGGTGCTCAACGACCGCAAGACCGCCCGCGACGTGGCCGGCGTCCAGGCCGCGCTGGCCCGGATGGTCGAGGCGGCCCGCCGCGACGAGAACATGATCGAGCCGATGCTCGACGCGGTCCGCGCCGAGGCGACGCTGGGCGAGATCTGCGACGCGCTGCGCGACGAGTGGGGCGCCTACACCGAGCCCCCGCGGTTTTGAGCACGTGCCTTCCGGGGCGACGCCTGCTGCGCGGGGCCCGGTCCGCGCCTCGCGGCGTTGTCGTCGTCGCGCATAGCGCCGCTATGCGCTCCTCCTCCGCCTTGCGACCCGCGCCCCGGACTCCCGCTCGCGACGGCTCCACCCCGAAAGGCACGTGCTGATGACGGGTCCGAGCGACTTCCTGATCCCCGGCGCCGCGCCGAAGCCGGCCGGCGGCAACCCGAACGTCATCGACGTCACCGAGGCGACGTTCGCCACCGCCGTCATCGAACGCTCCCGCGAGGTCCCGGTCGTGCTCGACCTTTGGGCCTCGTGGTGCGCGCCGTGCCGCCAGCTCGGCCCGGTGCTGGAGAAGCTGGCCGTCGAGGGCGACGGCGCGTGGGTGCTCGCGAAGGTGGACGTCGACGCCAACCCGCGCATCGCGCAGGCGCTCCAGGTCCAGGGCATCCCGGCGGTGAAGGCGATCGTGGACGGCGCGCTGGTGGACGAGTTCACCGGCGCGCTGCCCGAGGCGCAGGTGCGGCAGTGGCTGGCCGGGTTCGTCGGCGGCCTGGCGCCCGGCGCGGACGCCAGGCTCGGCGACGCGCACGCGGCGTTGCGCGCCGGCGACCTGGACCGGGCGCTGGAGCTGTTCCGCGCGGTGCTCGCCGACGCGCCGAGCGACCCGGACGCGAAGGCGGGCGTCGCGCGCGTCGAGCTGATCCAGCGGGCCGCGGGCGTGGACGAGGCGGACGCGGCGCGGCGGTACTCCGAGGGCGACGTCGGCGCGGCGTGCGAGCTGTCCGACCTCGACCTGGCGCGCGGCGACGTGACGAAGGCGTTCGGGCGGCTGCTCGACCTCGTCCGCCGCACGTCCGGCCCCGACCGGGACCGGGCGAGGACGCACCTGGTCGGCCTGTTCGACGTGCTGCCGCCGGACTCGCCGGCGCTGGCGTCAGCCCGCCGGGACCTGGCGAGCGCGCTCTTCTGAGACCGCCCGCACCACCTCGCGCAGCAACGGCACGTCGCCGAGGTCGTCGAGCGGCACCGGCAGCGGGAGCCGCCAGTTCGGGTACTCGTCCCTGGTGCCGGGCAGGTTCGGCTGGCGCGGGTCGCCGACCGCGTCGCCGAGCATGACCGCGGCTAGCAGCGACGGCGACCGGGCGACGAACGCGTGCATCGCCACCACCAGCTCGTCCCGGGTCGGGTCGTCGCCGACCAGCCCCTCCGCGCGCAGCAGCCGCCGCACCGTCTCCTGCTCGGCCGCGCGCTCGTGGTCGTCCCACACGCCGCGCGCGGTCGGCAGGTCGTGCGTGGTGACCGAGGCGAACGCCTCCACGGGGTACGTCGACGGCGCCCCCTCCTCGAACCAGAGCACCGCCGAGCCGAGGATCCCGTTGTCCCGCAACGTCTCCGGCACGCCCGGCTCCACGGTGCCCAGGTCCTCGGCGACCGCGACCGCGCCGGCCCGGTGGCACTCGTACGCGAGGATGCCGAGCAGGTCGCCGGCCGGGTAGCGGACGTACGCGCCCTCGGCGGGCGAGAGCCCCTCGGGCACCCAGTAGAGCCGGAACAGCCCCATCGCGTGGTCCACCCGGATGCCGCCCGCGCCGGCGAGCACGCCGCGCACCAGGTCGCGGAACGGCTCGTAGCCCGCCGCCCGCAGCGCGTCCGGCCGCCACGGCGGCAGCCGCCAGTCCTGCCCCTGCCGGTTGAACGAGTCCGGCGGCGCCCCGACGGTCATGCCGGGCGCGATGACGTCCCGCTGCGCCCACGCGTCCGCGCCGCCCGGGTCGCAGCCGACCGCGAGGTCGTGCACCACGCCGACCGGCATCCCGGACTCGCGCGCGCAGCGCTGCGCCTCGTCGAGCTGCTCGGCGCAGAGCCACTGCAGCCACGCGTGGAACGTCACCCGGCCGGCCAGCGACTCGCGCGCCCGGCCGACCGCCGGCGACGACGGGTCGCGGTACTGCGCCGGCCACTGCTGGTACGGCCCGGGGTACCGTTCCGCGATCGCGCACCACAGCGCGAAGTCCTCCAGCGACCCTCCCTGCGCCCGCCGCCACTCCGCGAAGCCCGGGCGGCGCACCTCGTGCAGCAGCTCCAGCGCGCGCGCCTTGCGCTCGTACACCGCGTCGCGGTCGATCCGGTCGGAGTCGTTGAGCGCGCGCGCCTCGGCGCCGAGCCGCAGCACCTCCTCGCGCGCGTCGGGGGACAGCAGGCCGATCTCTGGCAGCTCCTCGATCGCGAGGTAGAGCGGGTTGCGCCAGCGCCGCGACGCCGGGAAGTACGGCGACGGCTCCTGCGGCAGGCCGGGGGAGCCGGCGTGCAGCGGGTTCACCAGCAGGAAGCCGGCGCCCTGCTCCGCGCTCCAGCGCGCGAGCCGTGCCAGGTCGCCGAGGTCGCCCATGCCCCAGGAGCAGCGCGAGCGGGCGGCGTAGAGCTGCACCATCCAGCCCCACGAACGCGGCGGCGTCGGGCAGCGGCGCGGCGCGACGAGCAGCCCGTCGTACTCCCCGACCTCGCGCCCTCCGGCCTCCGGCGTCCCCTCGCGGACGACCCGCAACGGCGCCTCGTCGGCCGGCTCGCCGAGCGCGTCGAGGACGAGCCGCAGCGTCCGGTCGGGCACCTCCTTCGGGTTGCCCGCCCAGTCCTCGTACGTCGTCAGGACGCCGCGTGCGGCGGCGGTCTCGCGGAGGTTCACAGCCGGCGGACCGCGACCGAGCGGTCGGTCAGGTCGCCCCGCGCGTTCAGCGGCTCGCCGGACAGGTCGGCGACGACCTCGATCCCGTTGCGCCGCATGGTGAGCACGCTGCCGGACACGGACGCCTCCGCGAACGACCCGTCCGGCGGGACCTCGCGGCGCAGCGCGATCAGCGCGCGGTGCCACTCCAGCAGGTCGGCGTGCCGCGGCTCGGCGACCTCGTCCCACCGCAGCCTCGACCGCTCGAACGTCGCGCGGTCCTGCGGGTCCGGCACCTGCTCGGGGTCCCAGCCGAACGCCCGGAACTCCTCGCGCCTGCCCTTGCGCACCGCGTCGGCGAGCGCGGTGTCCTCGTGGTCGGTGAAGTACTGCCACGGCGTCGAGGCGCCCCACTCCTCGCCCATGAACAGCATCGGCACGAACGGCCCGGCGAGCACCAGCGCCGCACCGACCTTGAGCAGGTGGTCGGGCAGCAGGTGCGACGAGCGCTCGCCGGTCGCCCGGTTGCCGACCTGGTCGTGGTCCTGCAGGTAGCCGAGGAACGCCGTCGCGGGCAGCCCGCGCACCGGCCGCCCGTGCCGGCGGCCGCGGTACTCCGCGTGCTGGCCGTCGTAGACGAACGCGCCGCGCAGCGCCTTGGCCACGTGCTCGACCGGCCCGAAGTCGGCGTAGTAGCCGTCCCGCTCGCCGGTCAGCGCGGCGTGCAGCGCGTGGTGGAAGTCGTCGCTCCACTGCGCGTCGCAGCCGAGGCCGTTGCGGTCGGTCGGCGTGACGACGCGGGGGTCGTTGAGGTCGCTCTCCGCGATGACCCACCGCTCGCCGGCCGCCGCCTTGACCTCCTCGAGCAGGTGGGTCGCGGACTGGTCGAAGATCGCGTGCACGGCGTCGAGCCGCAGCCCGTCGCAGCGGTAGTCGTAGAGCCACATCCGGGCGTTGTCGACGGCGAACGCGCGCACCTCGTCGCTGCCCGCGTCGTCGTAGTTGACCGCCGGCCCCCACGGCGTGCGGTAGCGGTCGGTGAAGTACGGCCCGAAGCGGCCGAGGTAGTTCCCGGCCGGGCCGAGGTGGTTGTAGACGACGTCCATCACGACGGCGAGGCCGCGCCGGTGGCAGGCGTCGACCAGCCGCTTCAAGCCATCGGGGCCGCCGTACGCCTCGTGCGGCGCGTACAGGTCGACGCCGTCGTAGCCCCAGCCGTGGCGGCCGGAGAACGACGCCACCGGCAGCAGCTCCACGACGTCGGCGCCGAGCGCCGCGACGTGGTCGAGCCGCTCGATCGCGCTGTCGAACGTCCCCTCCGGCGTGAACGTCCCCACGTGCAGCTCGTAGACGACGGACCCGGCCAGCGGGCGCGGCGTGAACGGCGCCCAGTCGAACGAGTGATCCACCGTGCGCGAGGCGCCGTGCACGCCGTACGGCTGGCGCGGCGACCGCGGGTCGGGCAGCGGGTCCCCGCCGTCGAGCACGAACGCGTAGTCGGTGCGGGGCGGCAGGTCGCGCCCGGTCCACCAGCCGCCGTCGCCGCGCGCCATCTCCTCGCGGCGGCCCCCGGCGTCCAGCTCCACGCGCCGCGCGAACGGCGCCCAGACCCGCGTCACGCGCGCTCCAGCAGCGCGACGGGGAAGCGCGACAGCACCTCGGCGACCGCGCGCTCGCCGCCCTCGACCTCGTCGCCGGTGAGCACGTCGCGCCAGCGGCCTCCGGGCAGCGCCACCGTGGTGTCCTTCCAGTCGTCCACGTGGACGGTCAGCCGCGGCACGACCGTCACCACCTCGCCGCCCCTGGCGAACGCCACGACGCGGTCGGCCCACGCGCCGCCGGTCGCCAGCGGCTCGTACGAGCCGTCGAACGCCGCCCGCCGCGCCCGCCGCAGCCGCAGCGCGCGCGAGGTTACGAGCAGCTTGGGCAGGCCCTCGGCGGCCCGCTCGCCGACCTGCTCGACGGTGAGCGCGTCGAGCTCGGCCAGCAGCCGCGCGCGCCGGTCGTAGTCGACCGGCCGGCGGTTGTCGGGGTCGACCAGCGAGAGGTCCCACAGCTCGCTGCCCTGGTACACGTCGGGCACGCCGGGCATGGTGAGCTGCACGAGCTTCTGCGCCAGCGAGGCGGTCCAGCCGTGCACGACCAGCGGCGCGACGAACGCCTCCAGGTCCGCCACGAACTCCTCGTCCGCGAGCGCGCCGCGCACCCAGCGTTCGACGGCGGCGTCGTAGTCGGGGTCGGGATCGAGCCACGACGTGCGCTGCTTCTGCTCGCGGCTCGCCTTCTCGGCGTACGCGACCGCGCGGTCCGGCGGCAGCGGCCAGGCGCCGACGAACGTCTGGTACAGCAGGTACTCCAGGTTCGGCTCGATCTCGCCGTGCTCGGCCGTGACCGCGTGCCAGCGGCGCACCGCCGCCGCCCACTCGGCCGGCACCTGCGCGAGCAGCCCGATCCGCGCGCGCACGTCCTCGCCGCGCTTGGTGTCGTGCGTGGACAGCGCGTTCATCGTGGTGCGCGGGCGCGCGGCGCAGGCCGCGTGGAACTCCGCGACGCCGCCGCCGAGCAGCGCCGGGGAGCCGCCGACCTCGTTCAGCGACACCAGGCGGGTGTAGCGGTAGAACGCCGTGTCCTCCACGCCCTTCGCCATCGCCGGGCCGGTCGTCTGCTGGAACCGCGTGGCGAACGCCACCGCCGTCCCGCTGGTCACGAGCCCGGCCAGCCGGCGTACCGCGGCCGCCAGGTCCGGCCGCCGCTCCGACGCGACCGCGATCGCGCGGCGCAGCACCTCGCGGTCCTCCTCGCGCGGCGGCTCGCCGGGGACGGCGTAGGTCCGGTAGACGTCCATCGCGACGAGCAGCTCCTCGACCGCCTCGCGCGGCACGTCGGGGACGAGCCGGTGCAGCCAGGTGACCTCCGACGCGAGCAGCTCGCGCAGGACCAGGCGCTTGGACTCCTCGACCACCTCGTCGTACGTGCGGTGGTCGCCGGTGAACGACTCGTACGTCCGGGTCAGCGACCCCGCGCCGTCGCCGTCGGTGAACAGCGCGGTGAGCAGCGCCAGCGCGTCGTAGCCGGTCGTGCCGGCGCAGCGCCAGTCCGGCAGCGCCTCGCCGTGCTCCAGGATCTTCTCGACCACGGTCCACGCGCCGCCGCTGCCCTCGGCCAGCCGGTCGAGGTAGCCGGCCGGGTCGGCGAGGCCGTCCGGGTGGTCGATCCGCAGGCCGGTGACGACGCCGTCGCGGACGAGCGACAGCACGAGCCGGTGCGACTCGGCGAAGACGTCCTCCTCCTCGACCCGCAGCCCGGCGAGCGTCGTGACGTCGAAGAAGCGGCGGTAGTTCAGCTCGGTGCAGCCGAGCCGCCAGTGCTCGGGCAGGTAGTGCTGGCGCGGCAGCACGTCCGCGACGTCCCCGTCGCCGGTGCCCTCGCGCAGCGGCCACACGTGCTCGTGGTAGCGGAGCACGTCGCCGTCGCGCACGATCTCGCCGCGGGCCAGCACCTCGGCCAGCGGGGCGCCGAGCACGGGCAGCAGCACCCGCCCGCCGTGCCGCGACCAGTCGACGTCGAACGCCCTGGCGTAGCGGCTGTCCCTGCCGTGGCGCAGGACGTCCCACCACCAGGCGTTCGCGTCGGCCGGGGGAGCGACGGACACGTGGTTCGGCACGACGTCCACGACGAGGCCGAGGCCGTTGGCGCGCAGCGTCTCGGACAGCTCGTCCAGCGCCGGCCGGCCGCCCGCCTCGTCGTCGATCTGGTCGTGCGCGAGGACGTCGTAGCCGTGCGTGCTGCCCTCGGTGGAGCGCAGGATCGGCGACGTGTAGAGGTCGCCCACGCCGAGCCGGCGCAGGTACGGCACCACGTGCTCGGCCGCGGTCAGCGGGAACGCCGCGTTGACCTGCACGCGGTAGGTGCTCGCCGGGACCCTGGCCATCAGTACGCCTTCTGGAGGACCGCGACCGAGCGTGCCTCCATCCGGATCTTGTCGCCGGGCTTCGCCGTCCGCTCGTCCACCGGCACCGGCGCCGCCGTGTCGACGACCACCTGGAACGCGCCGCCGAAGTCGCCCTGCGGCAGCGTGAAGTCGATCGCCTCGTGGTGGGCGTTGAACAGCAGGAAGAACGAGTCGTCCACGATCCGCTCGCCGCGCGCGTCGGGCTCGCGGATCGCGTCGCCGTTGAGGAACACCGTCATCGACTTCGCGAACCCCGACTCCCAGTCGTCGTCGTCCATCACCGCGCCGTCCGGCCGGTACCAGCCGATGTCCACGACGTCGCTGCCGCGCAGCGGGCGGCCCTGGAAGAACCGCCGCCGCCGGAACACCGGGTGCTCCCTGCGCAGCCTCGCCAGCCGGCGGGTGAACTTCAGCAGCACGTCGTTGTGCCGCGCGTCGTCCCAGTCGTACCAGGAGATCTCGTTGTCCTGGCAGTACGCGTTGTTGTTGCCGCCCTGCGTGCGGCCCATCTCGTCGCCGCCGAGCAGCATGGGGATGCCCTGGCTCACGAACAGCGTCGTGAGGAAGTTGCGCTTCTGGCGCTCGCGCAGCTCCACGACCGCGAGGTCGTCGGTGGGGCCCTCGGCGCCGCAGTTCCACGAGCGGTTGTGCGACTCGCCGTCGGCGTTGCCCTCGCCGTTCGCGTCGTTGTGCTTGTCGTTGTACGACACGAGGTCGTCGAGGGTGAACCCGTCGTGCGCGGTGATGAAGTTGACGCTCGCGTACGGCCGGCGGCCGTCGGACTCGTAGAGGTCGCTGGACCCGGTGAGCCGCGACGCGAACTCCGCGAGCGTGGCCGCCTCGCCGCGCCAGTAGTCGCGGACCGTGTCGCGGTACTTGCCGTTCCACTCGGTCCACAGCGGCGGGAAGTTGCCGACCTGGTAGCCGCCCTCGCCGACGTCCCACGGCTCGGCGATGAGCTTCACCTGGCTCACCACCGGGTCCTGCTGCACGAGGTCGAAGAACGCGCTCAGCCGGTCGACGTCGTAGAACTCCCGCGCCAGCGTGGCCGCCAGGTCGAACCGGAAGCCGTCCACGTGCATGTCGGTCACCCAGTAACGCAGCGAGTCCATGATCATCTGCAGCACGTGCGGGTGCCGGACGCGCAGGCTGTTGCCGGTGCCGGTGTAGTCCATGTAGTACCGCGGGTCGTCCTCGACCAGCCGGTAGTACGCGGCGTTGTCGATGCCGCGGAACGACAGCGTCGGGCCGTCGTGGTTGCCCTCGGCGGTGTGGTTGTAGACGACGTCGAGGATGACCTCGATGCCGGCCTCGTGCAGCGCCTGCACCATCCGCTTGAACTCCTGCACCTGCTGCCCGCGCGTCCCGGACGAGGAGTACGCGTGGTGCGGCGCGAGGAAGCCGATCGTGTTGTAGCCCCAGTAGTTCCGCAGGCCCTTCTGCGCGAGGTAGTGGTCCTGCACGTACTGGTGCACCGGCAGCAGCTCGACCGCGGTCACGCCGAGGTTCGTCAGGTGCTCGATCGCGGCCGGGTGGGCCAGGCCGGCGTACGTGCCGCGCAGCTCCTCCGGGATGCCCGGGTGGCGCATCGTGAAGCCGCGCACGTGCGTCTCGTAGATCACGCTGTCGGGGTACGGCGTGCGCGGCGGCCGGTCGTTGTCCCAGTCGAAGAACGGGCTGACGACGACCGACTTCATCATGTGCGGCGCCGAGTCGTCGTCGTTGCGCTGGTCGCGGTCGTCGAACCGGTAGGGGAACACCGACTCGTCCCAGTCGACGTCGCCGTCGACCGCCTTGGCGTAGGGGTCGAGGAGCAGCTTGGCAGGGTTGCACCGGTGCCCCTGCTCGGGCGCGTACGGGCCGTGCACGCGGTAGCCGTAGCGCTGGCCGGGCCCGACGTTCGGCAGGTAGCAGTGCCAGACGAACGCGTCGACCTCGCGCAGCTCGATCCGCGTCTCGGCACCCGCGTCGTCGAACAGGCAGAGCTCCACCTTCTCCGCGACCTCCGAGAAGAGCGCGAAGTTGGTGCCGCTGCCGTCGAACGTGGCCCCCAGCGGGTACGCGTGACCGGGCCATACCTGCATGCGGGAGTTCCCCTCCGTCTGTCGGGCTTCACCAGCCACGTACCCGGGCGGGCGGTGCCTGAACGTGTCCCGGCCGCCTGGGCCGCTAGCCTGCCGCACGAGAGGGAGGTGGCGCGGATGACGCCCCGCGGGCACGCCGTCGCGAGGGCGTTCGCGCCGGTCTTCGCGCTGCTGGCGGCTTCGTGCACCGGCCCGGCGCCGGCGGCCGGCGCGCTGCGCGACGACGGGACGCTGCCCGCGAGGCAGCGCGGCGGGTCCTGGGTGTACGAGCTGGCGGCGTACAGCCCGGACCGCGCCGCGGTGGCCGTCGTCGGGATGTCGGTCGGACGACCGCGCCGCCCTGGGGATCGCGCGCCACGCGAAGGTCCGGGTCGTCACCGAGCCAGGCATCGCGGTCGCGGACTTCGCCTGGCTCGACGCGGGGCACCTGGTCGTGGCGTTCACGGCGTTCGACGAGGACCGGATCGGCGAGGACCAGCCGCAGCGGTTCGCGGTGCTGGACATGGACGGGCGCATCGTGCGCGAGGTGCCGTTCACCGAGCCGCTCGTGCACGACGAGCCGGTCGGGATGACCGTCTCCGCCGACGGCACCCGGCTGCTGACGTCGATGCGGCGGTTCGGCGACCGGGGCGGCGCGCACGACGTCGTGGAGATCGAGCTGGCCAGCGGCCGGACACGGGTGCTCGCCGCCACGCCCGAGAGTGACGAGTGGAGCCCGGCGTACCTGCCCGACGGCCGCGTCGTGACCGTGACGTACGTCCGCGAGCCCGTCGACGGGCCGACGTCGCTAGCCGTCCTGGACCCGCGCACGTCGCGGCTCGCGCCGCTCGGCACCGGCGACCGCGAGGTCGAGCACGTCACGGTGGCCGGCTCGCGCGTCGTCTACAGCGCCGGCCTGGCCGGCGCCGAGGGGGGCGGCGCGGGTGTGTTCCGGTACGACCTCGCCACCCGTGCCCACGCCCGCCTCGCCGGCGACCTCTGCCGCAACCCGACGACCGTCCCGGGCGGTGCCGCGGTCCTCTGCGTCGCGGCGCCCAGCGGCGGTGACCCGGCGGACGTCGTCACCGTCGCCGTGCCCGCGTAGCCACCGCGTCGGGCTGCAGGTTCCTGCACCGTGCCGGTTCCTGCAATCGCCGTGACCGGGCCGGCGGCGGCGACGTTCTCCCCCTGCACGGCCGCAACGGTGCGGCCGGCAACCTAGGGGAGGGAACCCTCTTGCGCACCACTCTGCACCGGCTCCGCCGCGTCGCGACCATCGCGCTCGCGGCCGGGGCCATGACCGCGGCGGTCGGCATCCCGACGGCCAGCGCGGACGACATCTGCGGCGAGGCCGTGGGCCTGTCGGGCGTCTACATGCGCGCCTGCTGGAACACGACCGCGACGTCCGACGGCGCGGTCTACCGCTCGGAGGCCAAGCTGCGCATCGGCACGCCGCACGAGGCGACCGGCTGGACGCGCTGCGAGCTGCGGATCGCGATCTTCGTGAAGGTCCCGGGCAGCAGCTCGTACCAGCGGGCGCGGACCGTCAAGACGGACTGCGTGCAGCTCTTCCAGGCGATGAGCAACGCCGGCACGCAGGCCGCCGTCTACGTCACGGACGACTACCCGTTCCTGCCGCAGCCGGGCTACTGCTACAAGGTGCTCACGCACTGGCTCGCCACGTACAAGGGCACCGCGCTGGACTCGCCGGTGGCGAGCAGCTCGGTGAAGTGCGGGGCGAACCGCACGGCCGACCTGAACACGGACCTCGGCAGCGGCGTCGTCGACACGACGGAGACCGCGCCGACGCTCACCCTCACGCCGACCCTCGACGTGAGCTGACCGTTCCGCACCACGGCGCCGGCGTCCCGCACCAGGGGCGCCGGCGCCGCCGCGGCTACGGCGCGCCGGGCGCGGCACCGACGAGGCCGGCCCAGAAGGCAGCCTTCGGCACGAACATCTCCAGCGCGATCCCGTCCGGGTCGCGGAACGACACCACCGACGCATACGGCGCCTCGACCACCTCCGAGTGCGCGCCGCCCTCCGCGTCGAGCCGCGCCACCCAGCGTCCAGGTCCGTCCGGTCGGGCACCGTGAAGCGGGGGTCAGGCCGAGGACGCGGCAGTACCACGCGGTGCTGGCCGCGAGGTCGCGCACCGTGAGGTTGACGTGTTGGTCCCCGCGAGGTGCGCCGGCATGCCGGCACCTCTCACGGCGTCAGTGCGCCTCCGCGCCGCCCTCCGGCTCCCAGGCGAACCACAGCGTGGCCAGCGCCGGCAGGTAGACCTCGGCGCTCGCCGGCTGGCCGTGCCACGGCTGCTCGGTCGCGTCGACCGCCCCGAAGTTGCCGGAGCCGGACCCGGCGTACAGCTCGGCGTCGGTGTTGACGACCTCGCGCCAGCGGCCGGGCCGCGGCAGGCCGAGCCGGTAGCCGGCGTGCGGGCCGCCGCTGAAGTTCGCGACGCACGCGAGCACCGAGCCGTCGTTGCCCCAGCGGAGGAACGACAGCACGTTCGACGCGGCGTCGTTCGCGTCGATCCACTGGAACCCCTCGGGCGTCACGTCCTGCGACCAGAGCGCGGCGTTCCGCCGGTACGTCCGGTTGAGGTCGCGGACGAGCGCCTGCATGCCGCTGTGGTCGGGCCACTGCAGCAGGTCCCAGTTGAGCGACCGCGACTCCGACCACTCCTCCGGCTGCGCGAACTCCGAGCCCATGAACAGGAGCTGCTTGCCGGGGTGCGCCCACATATAGGCGAGCAGCGCGCGCATCGTGGCGAGCTGCTGCCACTGGTCGCCCGGCATCTTGCGCAGCAGCGAGCCCTTGCCGTGCACGACCTCGTCGTGGCTGATCGGGAGGACGAAGTTCTCGGAGTAGGCGTACATCATCGAGAACGTCATCTGGTGGTGGTGGTACTGCCGGTAGATCGGCGGCCGCTGCGCGTACGACAGCGAGTCGTGCATCCACCCCATGTTCCACTTGAAGCCGAAGCCGAGCCCGCCCAGGTGCACCGGCCGCGACACCGCCGGCCAGGCCGTGGACTCCTCGGCGACGGTGACGACGCCGGGGTTGCGGCGGTAGACGACGGCGTTCATCTCGCGCAGGAAGTTCACCGCGTCGAGGTTCTCGCGGCCGCCGTACTCGTTCGGCAGCCACTCGCCCTCCTTGCGCGAGTAGTCCAGGTAGAGCATCGACGCGACCGCGTCGACGCGCAGGCCGTCGACGTGGAACTCCTCGATCCAGTAGAGGGCGTTCGCGACGAGGAAGTTGCGGACCTCGTTGCGGCCGAAGTCGAACACCAGCGTGCCCCAGTCGGGGTGCTCGCCGCGGCGCGGGTCGGCGTGCTCGTACAGCGGCGTGCCGTCGAAGCGCGCGAGCGCGAACTCGTCCTTCGGGAAGTGCGCGGGCACCCAGTCCACGAGCACGCCGACGCCGGCCTGGTGCAGCCGGTCGACCAGGTAGCGGAACTCGTCGGGCGTCCCGAACCGTGAGGTGGGCGCGTAGTACGCCGACACCTGGTAGCCCCACGAGCCGCCGAACGGGTGCTCCGCGACCGGGAGCAGCTCGACGTGCGTGAAGCCCATCTCGACCACGTAGTCGGTGAGCTGGTCGGCGAGCTCGGTGTACGACAGGCCTTGCCGCCACGAGCCGAGGTGGACCTCGTAGACCGACATCGGCTCGGCGTGCGCCTGCCGCTGCGCGCGCTGCTCGAGCCAGTCGTCGTCCTTCCACTCGTACCGGCTGGTGAAGACGACGCCGGCCGTGTCCGGCGGCACCTCGGTGTGGAACGCGAGCGGGTCGAGCTTCTGCCGCCAGACGCCGTCCGCGCCGAGGATCTCGTACTTGTAGCGCGTCCCGTCGCCGACGCCGGGCACGAACAGCTCCCACACCCCGCTGCTGCCCATCGAGCGCATGGGGTGGCCGCGGCCGTCCCAGAAGTTGAAGTCGCCGACCACGCGGACGCCGCCCGCGTTCGGCGCCCAGACGGCGAACGTCGTCCCGGTTGTCCCGCCGTACGTCCGCACGTGCGCGCCGAGCTTGCACCACAGGTCCTCGTGCCGGCCCTCGCCGATCAGGTGCAGGTCGATGTCGCCGAGGCTCGGCCAGTAGCGGTACGGGTCGTCGGTGACGTAGGTGTCGGAGCCGTACGTCACCTCGACGCGGTAGTCGGGGACCTCACCGCCCGCGACGGTGGCCGCCCAGACGCCGCCGTCGTGCACCTTCTTCATCGGCACCCGCTCGCCGGCGACGATCGCCGTCACCGCGTCGGCGCCGGGGCGCAGCGCGCGGATCGTGGACTTGCTGCGCGCGGGGTGCGCGCCCAGCAGGGAGTGCGGGTCGTGATGGGCGCCGCCGACGAGCCGGTCCAGCTCCTCGGCCTGGGCACGCGAAGGAGGCGGCATGCCGTCCACCTTCCCCCGATGCGGTGCGGCTAACAAACCGGTCAGCCGGCCGCCAGCGTGAGCGCGTCCTGCCGGTCGCGCGGGCTGGCCGTCATCGACGCGTACAGCTCGACGTGCTCCGCGACCATGCGGTCGGCGGAGAAGCGCTGCTCCACCACCGCGCGGCACCGGCGCCGGTCGATCTCGCCGAGGCGCCCCACGGCCGTGGCCAGCGACACGACGTCGGAGCCGAGGAAGCCGGTGACGCCGTGGTCGACGATCTCGGGAGCGGCGCCGAGCGCGAACGTGAGCACGGGCGTGCCGGTGGCGAGCGACTCGATCATCACCATGCCGAACGGCTCGGGCCAGCCGATCGGGTTGACCAGCGCCATCGCCGAGCCGAGCAGCTCGGCGCGCTCGTCGGGCGCCACCTCCCCGAGGAACTCCACGTCCGGGCCGAGCAGCGGGCGGACGACGCCGTCGAAGTACGCGACCTCGGCCTCGTCGCGCATCTTCGCCGCGATCCGCAGCGGCACGCCGGCCGCGCGGGCGATCGCGATGGCGCGGTGCACGCCCTTGTCGGAGCTCATCCGGCCGAGGAACAGCAGGTAGCCGCCCGCCCCGTCGCCGACCGGGACGTCGTCGGTGTCCACGCCGTGGTGGATGACGCGCGCGACGCGGATCTCCGGCGCGCTGGCGCGCTGCGCGTGCGAGATCGCGACGAGCGACACGGCCGGGGTGACGGCGGTGTACAGCGCGCGGATCTCGTCCGTGAACGGCGCGTGGTTCGTGGTCGCGATCGGCACGCGGTGACGGGTGGTCAGCAGCGGCCCGAGCAGCGTGTGGTCGTGGATCACGTCGCAGTCGTGCAGCGCGTCGTACGCCGCCAGGACGTGGCTGGTCTCGCCGAGGATCGAGCCCATCGGGGTGACGCCGAGCGGGTGGTACGACCGGCGCTCGACCGGGCAGGTCGAGTCGCCGGTGGCGTAGAGGACGACCTCGTGGCCGGCGCGGACCAGGCCGCGGGCCAGGCTGTCGATGACGGCCTCGCTGCCGCCGTAGCCGAGCGGGGGGACGGGCAGCCACGGGGCGGCGACGATGCCGATGCGGAGGGGGCGGGCCATGGGACGGGCTCCTCAGGCGGCCCCGCGGAACGTCAGGCGGGAGCCGTTAGTCCCTCGAGGTCCTCCGAGAGGGGGTGGCGCGGCGTGCGAACGAGCTCGATGCCGGTTGGCACGGGATCCACGTCCACAGTACGCCCCGCCACCGAGATGCGGAGACGGTGCTCCCCGAGGGGCACCCGGTCGACCGTCAGGTCGGCGATCGCGGCGGGCAGCGCGGGCGCGAGCCGCGCCTGGCCGTGCGGCACCCACGGGTCGAAGCGCAGCAGGCTCCGCAGGAACATCAGCGGCGCGGCCGACGCCCACGCCTGCGGGGAGCAGGACGTCGGGTACGGCACCGGCGCGGGCAGCTCGTCGCGGGTCAGCCCGCTGAACAGCTCCGGCAGCCGGCCGCCCATCGCGTGCGCGACGTCGAGCATCGCGAGGATCACGCGGTGCGCCTCCTCGACGAAGCCGTAGCGCACGAGGCCGGCCACCGCGATCGCGTTGTCGTGCGGCCAGACGGAGCCGCAGTGGTAGCTGATCGGGTTGTACGACGCCATCGACGTCGCGAGCGTCCGGATGCCCCAGCCGCTGAACAGCTCCGGCGAGACGAGGTGCGCGGCCACCCGCGCGGCCTTGTCCTCGTCCACGATGCCGGTCCAGAGGCAGTGGCCCATGTTCGAGGCGAGCGCGTCGACCGGGCGCTTGTCACGGTCGAGCGCCATCGCGTAGTAGCCGCGGTCGGGCAGCCAGAAGTCGGCGTTGAACCGCTCGCGCAGCGCGTACGCCTTCTCGCGCATCCGCTCGGCCACCGCCGCGTCGCCGGCCTCGTCGGCGAAGTACGCGCGGGCCAGGTACGCGGCGTAGGTGTAGCCCTGCACCTCGGCGAGCGCGATCGGCGGCTCGGCGAGCGTCCCGTCGGCGAACGGCACGCCGTCCCACGAGTCCTTCCAGCCCTGGTTGAGCAGGCCGCGCGGGGTGGCCCGCTCGTACTCGACGTAGCCGTCGCCGTCGGCGTCGCCGAAGCGTTCGACCCACTCGATCGCGCGGTCCGCGTGGGGGAGGAGCCGCGCGGCGACGTCGTCGCCGAGGCCCCAGCGGCGCAGCTCGCCGAGCAGCATCACGAACAGCGGCGTCGCGTCGGCGGTGCCGTAGTAGACGTGCCCGCCGCCGAGCGCGAGCGACGACGACTCGCCGAAGCGCACCTCGTGCAGGATGCGGCCCGGCTGCTCCTCCGTGTCGGGGTCTACGGCCGTGCCCTGGAGCTCGGCGAGCGACTCCACGACGCCGCGCGCGAGGTCGGGGGAGGCGACGAGCGACATCCACGACGCGAGCAGCGAGTCGCGCCCGAACAGCGTCATGAACCACGGCGCCCCCGCCGCGATGACCGGCCGGTCCGGGTGCGCGGGGTCGAAGATGCGCAGCGCGCCGAGGTCCTCGACGGACTGCGCGACCGCCTCGGCGAGCGGCGCGTAGGACGTCGTGACGACCGGTCCCCCGGCCCGCCACGCCGCGAGCAGGGTGGCCGGGGTCGCGTCGTCCGGGGGCCGCAACGGCGTCCCGTCGACGACCGCCGTCACCTCGACGTGGACGTGCCACGAGCCGCCCGGCGGGAGCGTCACGGTCCACGCGGCGCGCGACCCGGAGGTCGCCGCGGGCTCGCTGAACGACACCACCGTCTCGCGCACGGTCCGCCCGCCGGCGCAGCGGAAGGTCATCGCCTCCGGCGTCGCGACGGCGAGGCTGCCGCGGTGCGTGCCGGCGCGCGACTCCTTGACCTCGAACAGGTCGGCGAAGTCAGCGTCCAGGTCCAGCGCGAGAGCGACGGTCACCGGCTCGCGGGAGTGGTTCCGCAGCGTCACGTCCTCGCGCATGCCGAGCCCGACGTCGCGGTCGCGCAGGACGAGCAGGCTGCTGTCCGCGCGCCCCTTCCGCGGGCGGGCGCGCGAGACGAACGTCGCGGAGAACGGCTCGCGCAGGCAGGCCGTCAGGGGCTCGACGGCGTCGCCGTCGATCGTCAGCGCGAGCAGCGAGAGGTGGCGCACGTCGAGGACGAAGACGCCGCTCGGGCACCCCGGGCTGATGTCGCCGCCGCGGCCGGACAGGCAGAACGACGAGCCCTCCACCAGCGTGACGACCCCGCCGCCGGACTCGAGGACCGCGCTCTCCCCCTCGAACGTCCACGCGTCGGCCACGACCCCACGCTAGCCCCCGGCGGCGCTCAGCCCCCGACGAGGCGTTCGATGCCGGAGAGCGGGATGGACAGCCAGGACGGGCGGTGCGAGGCCTCGTAGCGGACCTCGTACACCGCCTTGTCCAGCTCGAACGCGCGCAGCAGCACGGCCTGCTCACGCGGGTCGCTGCCGGCCTCCTGCGCGTAGCCGTCGCAGAACGCGTCGCGGTTGCGGTCCGCCCACTCGACCGCGCGGTAGAGGAGCTGCGCCGAGTCCGGCCGGTCCGCGAGCAGGTGGCGGGCCGCGTAGTCGAACGACCGCAGCATCCCCGCGACGTCGCGCAGCGGCGACATCAGCGCGGTCCGCTCCGCCAGCGGCCGGGCCGGCTCGCCCTCGAAGTCGAGCACGATCCACCCGTCGCCGGTCCGCATGCACTGGCCGAGGTGCAGGTCGCCGTGGATGCGCTGGACCGGCACGTCGGCGCAGGACGCGACGTCGGCGTACGCCGCGCGGATCGCGGCCTCGTACGGCGCCAGCTCCGGCACCGCCGCGACCGCGGCGGCGAGCCGGGCGCGCAGCATCTCGGCCGTCGCCGCCGACTCCTCGGCCGACGCGCGGCGCGCCGGCAGCGCCTCGGCGAGGTCGGCGTGCAGCACGGCGGTGACGCCGCCGAGCCGGCAGGCCTCCGGCGCGAAGTCGCCGCCCACCTCCTCGGCGTGCAGATCGCGCTCGGCGTAGAGGTCGCGCACGGACGTGAGCGCGAGCGCCCAGCCGTCGGTGCCGCCCTTGATGAACGGCTGCAGCAGCGCGAGCGTGGCGCCGGCGCCCTCGGCCCACCCGAGCGCGGGCGCGACGACCGAGCAGCCGGCTTCGCCCAGCGCGCGGACGACCTCGAGGTCCGGGTTGGGGGAGTCGGTGAGCCGCCGGTAGAGCTTCAGGATGTACGTGTCGCCGTAGACCAGCGACGTGTTGCTCTGCTCCGCGCCGATCGGCCGGCCCGGCATGAGCGGGTCGCCGACCTCGCCGGCGAACGTGACGCCGCCCACGGTGGCGTTCTCGGCGATCAGCCGGAGCCAGGCGCCGTTCACGGCGGGGTCGTGCGGGGCGTCGTAGACGAACGTCCCCTCGACCTCGCCGAGCAGCGCGTGCGCGAGCGGCTCGTGCGGGGCGGAGCGCAGCGACAGCGGCACCTGGTAGAGGTCGTCGCCGGCGGAGGCGACGTAGAGCATCAGTGACGGGTCGCCCTCGACGAGGGTCGCGATCGGCGCGGCGGCGACGGACGACGCGTCCTGCCCGGAGAACCAGCGCTGCGCCGGCAGCCAGCGGGCGAGGAGGAGGTCGAGCGCGACGGTCACGTCTCCTCCCGGATCAGCTCGAACCAGTAGTACCCGTGCCCAGCCATCGTCAGCAGGTACGGCAGCTCGCCGACGCGCGGGAAGTGCACGCGGCCGACGACCTCGACCGGCGTGGCCCCCTCGAACCGGCGCAGGTCGAGCTCGACCGGCTGCGGGAAGCGGGACAGGTTGTTGACGCAGAGCACGGTCTTGTCGCCGTCGGAGCGGAGGAACGCGAACACCGACGGGTTCGACGCCGGCAGCTCCTCGAACGTTCCCAGGCCGAACACCGGGTACTGCTTGCGGACCTCGATCATCCGCTTGGTCCACCACAGCAGCGACGTCGAGCTGCGCATCTCGGCCTCGACGTTGAGCGCCTGGTGGCCGTACACCGGGTCGAGCAGCACCGGCAGGTACAGCCGCGCCGGGTCGCAGCGCGAGAAGCCGCCGTTGCGGTCGCCGGTCCACTGCATGGGCGTGCGAACGCCGTCCCGGTCGCCGAGGTAGATGTTGTCGCCCATGCCGATCTCGTCGCCGTAGTAGAGGACGGGCGAGCCGGGTAGCGACAGCAGCAGCGTCGTGAAGAGCTCGAGCAGGTCGCGCGAGTTGTCGAGCAGCGGCGCGAGGCGGCGGCGGATGCCGATGTTCGCCTTCATCCGCGGGTCCTTGGCGTACTCCGAGTACATGTAGTCGCGCTCTTCGTCGGTGACCATCTCCAACGTGAGCTCGTCGTGGTTGCGCAGGAAGATGCCCCACTGGCAG
>DASVPJ010000019.1:0-54788 GCA_036382875.1 Mycobacteriales bacterium | reverse complement strand
AAGTCCGGGCTCAGTGGGCAAGGCGGTCGCGGCGCGCCGACAACCAGGAGGTTGGCTTAGAAGCAGCCACCCTTGAAAGAGTGCGTAATAGCTCACTGGTCGAGGTGCCGCGGCGC
Source organism: Mycobacteriales bacterium (assembly GCA_036382875.1). Taxonomy (GTDB): domain Bacteria; phylum Actinomycetota; class Actinomycetes; order BP-191; family BP-191; genus BP-191. The sequence goes on along the minus strand of DASVPJ010000019.1, from coordinate 54,672 downwards.
CGACAATCCACCGGGGCTAAGCCCGGCGCCGAAGCCGCGGGTGCCCTCCTCGGAGGGCGCGGTAGGGGAGCGTCCCCGCCGGCGGCGAAGCCCGACCGGGAGGTCGGGTGGAGCGGCGGGGAGCGCGAATGTCGGCATGAGTAGCGCGAGGGGGGTGCGAATCCCCCCCACCGAATGCCCGAGGGTTCCGCAGCCAGGCTGATCCGCTGCGGGTGAGGCGGGCCTAAGCCGAGGGCGCGAGCCGTAGGCGATGGACAACGGGTTCAGATTCCCGTCCCGCGAGCGCGCGTTACGAGCGATGGGGGGACGCAGGGGGCTAGGTCCCGGGGCGCAAGCCCTCCAAGCCGGTAGGGAGTCGGGGGAGGCAAATCCCCCCCGGCGATGACCGAGGGGTGAGTGTAAGGGGAGGGCGCAAGCCCGAACCGTAGGGATTGATGCCGGACTGCCAAGAAAAGCCTCTAGCCAGTGCGCTCGCGCCCGTACCGCAAACCGACACAGGTGGGCTGGTCGAGTAGACCAAGGTGGACGAGAGAACCTCCGTCAAGGAACTCGGCAAATTGGCCCCGTAACTTCGGGAGAAGGGGCGCCCCGCGTAGCGTGAACGGGCTTGCCCCGGGAGCGCGAGGGGGCCGCAGTGACCAGGCCCAGGCGTCTGTTTACCAAAAACACCGGTCCCTGCCAACGCGTCAAGCGTGGACGTATTGGGGCTGAGACCTGCCCAGTGCCGGAAGGTTAAAGGGAGGGGTGCGAGCTCTGAACTGAAGCCCCGGTAAACGGCGGCCGTAACTATAACGGTCCTAAGGTAGCGAAATTCCTTGTCGGGTAAGTTCCGACCCGCACGAAAGGTAGAACGATCTGGGCGCTGTCTCGACGGGGGACCCGGCGAAACTGCAGGACCGGTGAAGATACCGGTGACCCGCGGCAGGACAAAAAGACCCCGTGGAGCTTTACTCCAGCTTGCCGCTGGGCGCGGGCGCGGCCCGTGTAGGATAGGTGGGAGCCGGCGAACCCCGGGCGCCAGCCCGGGGGGAGGCGACGTTGAAATACCACCCTGGCGGCGCCTGCGTCCTCACCCGGCCGTGTGGATCCACGGCGGGGACCGCGGCTGGCGGGGAGTTTGACTGGGGCGGTCGCCTCCCAAAGGGTAACGGAGGCGCCCAACGGTCCCCTCAGGCCGGATGGCAATCGGCCGGAGCGCGCAAGGGCAGCAAGGGAGCTTGACTGCGAGGCGGACAGGCCGAGCAGGGACGAAAGTCGGGCCTAGTGATCCCACGGTGCCGAGTGGAAGGGCCGTGGCTTAACGGATAAAAGCTACCCCGGGGATAACAGGCTGATCCTGCCCAAGAGTCCACATCGACGGCAGGGTTTGGCACCTCGATGTCGGCTCGTCGCATCCTGGGGCTGGAGTAGGTCCCAAGGGTTGGGCTGTTCGCCCATTAAAGCGGTACGCGAGCTGGGTTTAGAACGTCGTGAGACAGTTCGGTCCCTATCCGCCGTGCGCGTAAGAGACTTGAGAAGAGCTGTCCCTAGTACGAGAGGACCGGGACGGACGAACCTCTGGTGTGCCAGTTGTACCGCCAGGTGCACTGCTGGTTGGCTACGTTCGGCAGGGATAACCGCTGAAAGCATCTAAGCGGGAAGCTCGCTTCAAGATGAGGTCTCCCACAGGGTCAACCTGGTAAGGCCCCCGACTAGACCATCGGGTTGATAGGCCGGAAGTGGAAGCGTGGCAACACGTGCAGCTGACCGGTACTAATAGGCCGAGGGCTTGGCCTCAAACATGCTACGCGTCCACTGTGCGGTTCCCGAGTTGCGGTCGGCTGTCGTCGACCCACAACTCCATAGCGTTCGGCGGCCATAGCGAAGGGGAAACGCCCGGTCCCATTCCGAACCCGGAAGCTAAGCCCTTCAGCGCCGATGGTACTGCGCGGGAGACTGCGTGGGAGAGTAGGACGCCGCCGGCATACTTCCTCGACGAGGGTCACTGGTTACAGTGGCCCTCGTCGTACGTTCCGGAGGTCTCCTGATGCCCACCCCGCCCCGCCGTTCCGGCGACGGGCCGCGCCGCGGCGCCCCCCGTACCGGGGGCGCGCCCCGCGGCGGCGACCGCACCGAGCGTTCCGGCCGGCCGGCCCGCCAGGCCGGCTCCGCACCGCGCGACGGCGCCGCCCGCCCCACCCGCCCGGGCCCGCGGGACGAGGCGCGCCCGGTGCGCCGCGAGCGCCCCCCGGCCGGCCCGCCGCTGCCGCCGGACGCGGACCCCCGCCTGCTGCCCAGCGAGATCCGGCGGGAGCTGCGTTCGCTGCAGGACTCCACCGCGGAGCGGGTCGCCGCGCACCTCGTCGCGGCCGGCCAGCTCGTCGACGAGGACCCCGCGACCGCGTACGAGCACGCCAAGGCCGCCAAGGCGCTCGCCCAGCGGGTCGGCGCCGTCCGCGAGGCGGTGGGCGTGACGGCGTACCAGGCCGGCGACTACGCCGCCGCGCTGACCGAGCTCAAGGCGGCCCGGCGGATCACCGGGCAGCCGGACCACCTGCCGTTGATCGCCGACTGCGAGCGCGCCCTCGGCCGCCCCGACCGCGCCCTCACCGTGGCCAACGACCCGGACCGCGGCACGCTCGACCGGGCAGCCCAGGTGGAGCTGCGGATCGTCGCCTCCGGCGCGCGCCGGGACATGGGCCAGCCGGACGCCGCCGTGCTCGCGCTGCAGGGCGCCGACCTGGACGACGACGGCGTGCACGAGTGGACCGTGCGGCTCTGGTACGCCTACGCCGACGCGCTGCTCGCCGCCGGCCGCCGCGAGGACGCGCTGACCTGGTTCACCGCCGCCGCCGCGATCGATGAGGACGGCGAGACCGACGCCGCCGAGCGGCTGGCCGAGCTCAGCCGGCCAGCGGAGGCGTAGCGCCGGCGGCGTCGCCGAAGTCGTACGTCTCGCCCTCGACCGCGTCCAGCCAGCGGTTGATGCCGACGATGTTCGCGGCGAACGAGTTCAGCCGTTCGAACTTCTCGTCCAGCTCCGGGTCCCGCCGGATCGCCGCGTAGCGCTCGGCCGTGCGTTCGCGGACCAGGCCGATCGCGTGGTCGAGGTCGAGGGCGTCGCCGCGCGCCTCCCGGACCAGCTCGACCCACAGCCGCAGCTCCTCCTCGGAGCGGTCGAGGATGTCCTCGACGTGCGACACCGGGCCGTAGTGGCTGAACAGCAGCCGTTGCGGCCGCATCGCGCGGAACAGCCGCAACGACGCCATCGCCACCTCGAGGTCGAAGTCCGGCGGCGGCGTGGCCGGGCGCAGCAGGTCCACCTCGGGAACGTAGATGCCGGCCGCGTCGCCGACGTAGAGGTCGCCGGTCGACTCGTCGAACAGCGCGACGTGGTGCTTCGCGTGGCCGGGGGAGTAGCGGACCAGCAGGTCGCGGCCGCCGCCGAGGTCGACCCGCGCCTCGTCGCCGACCGCCCGGACGCGTTCGGCGGACGTGGGCAGCAGCGGCCCGAACACCTCGTCCATCAGCGGCCCGTACACCCGCTGCGCGCTGGCCATCAGCTTCGACGGGTCGACCAGGTGCCGCGCGCCGAGCTCGTGCACGACCACCTCGGCGTTCGGGTACGCCGCCGCGATGTCCCCGACGCCGCCCGCGTGGTCGAGGTGGATGTGCGTGACGACCACGGTGGCGAGGTCGCCGGGGCCGAGGCCGTGGCTCGCCAGCGCCTCCCGGACGATCGGCGCCGAGCGCGCGGTGCCGGTCTCGACCAGGCAGGGGCGGTCGCCGAGCACCAGGTAGCCGGCCGTGATGCCGGAGTAGCCCGACATCAGCGTGTCGATCGTGGACACGCCGCCGCCGAGGTCCGTCGTGCCGGCGCTCGCGTCGTCCACAGGGGCTCCGTTCCGTTCGTCCACAGATTGCGGCCGGGTCCGTTCGGGGGGTTGCGCGCGACCCATCCTAGGAGTGGGCACCGGCACCCGGCCGGTCGGGATCACGGAGGAACGGATGAGCGCCGAGCTGGTCGCGCCGCCGCACGCCACGATGCGCAACGAGGTCGTCCTGGCCGGGCGGCTCGCCGCCCCCGCCGAGGAGCGGCTGCTGCCGAGCGGGACGGTGCTGGTGACGTTCCGGGTGATCGTCGACCGGCCGCCGCCCGCGCGGCCGGCCACGCCGCGGCCGCCGAGCGTCGACACGATCGACTGCGTCGCGGGCACCGCGCCGGTGCGCCGCGCCGCGCTCGGCTGGCTCGCCGGCGACGTGGTGGAGGTGTCGGGCGCGCTGCGGCGGCGCTTCTGGCGGGCCGGGGCCGGTGCGGCGAGCCGCACCGAGGTGGAGGTGACCAAGGCGCGCCGGCTGGCGCGCGCCTCGCCCGGCAGCTAGCCGCGCGCCGCCTCCGGTGCGCCGCCGCCACTGCTCCGGGCCTGCCGCCCCGCGCGCCACCGGCGCGGCGCTCCCCGCGGCCGCGCGGCGCGGCCCCGTCAGGGCGTGATGTCGTCCCAGACGTCGTTCACGACGGTCGCGACGGCGATCACGAAGTCCTCGACGGGCACCGTCGCGTACGTGCACTCCCCGCTGACGCACGTCCCGGCGTACGCGTACAGCGAGCCGCCCCAGCCGTCGGTCGTCGTGCCCGCGCAGACGTACGGCTCCAGCGGCTCGGTCGGCGAGTGCCGGCCGGGGCAGTCGTACTCGGCGTGCGCGGCGCCCGGGACGGCGAGCGCGGCGGTCGCGGCGGCCAGGGCGAGGACGAGGCGGAACGAACGCACGGGGGTGCCTCCGGAGGTCGGGGGGCGGGTCCGGCGGACGCGTTCGCCGCCGGGCGCCCCGGCTCCTGCGCGGCGCCCGCGCGGCCCTCGCCCGGCCCTCGCCCGGCCCTCGCCCGGCCCTCGCGCGGCGCCCGCGCCCCTCGTGCGGCGCCCGCGCCCCTCGCGGAGCGCGCGGGTCAGGCGTCGGCGTAGGCGCGCAGCAGGAAGCCGGTGCGCGGCTTCGGCGTGAACAGCGTCGACTTCCGCGGCATCCGCTCGCCCGCCGCCGCGACCGCGATCACCGCGTCGACCGGCGTCGGGTTGAGCAGCAACGCGGTGCCGCCGTGCTCCGCGGCGGCGGCCTCGGCGGCCGGCACGTCGTGGCGGTACCAGACGGTGTCCTCGTCGTCGGCGAGGCCCCACACGGAACGGATGAGGAGGTGGTGCGCGACCGTCACGTCGAGCGCGCGCATGGCTTCGGACGCGCCCTCGGGCGCGGCCGCGGCGAGCGCCGCCGGGTCGGGGTCGGTCAGCAGCCAGCGCCCGTCGGGACCGGCGAGCACGAACGCCGTGCCGCCCTTGCCCGCGCGTTCCAGCGCGTCCAGCGCCGCCTCGCGGCCGCCCCCCGCGCCGGCGTCGCCGTCGAGCGGGCGCACGGTGAACGCCGCCGCCGCCCGCCGCGCCGCCTCGGCGGCGGGCAGCGACGGGACGACGCGGTGGATCGCGTGCACCTGCGGCCCGAACGCCGTCGCGTCCACGAGGAACGCGAGCCCCGCGTCCCACGGCCCGGTACCCGCGCCGGAGGCGTGCCGGTCGGCCTGGTGGCGCAGGAAGTTCGCGTAGCGGTGGTGGCCGTCCGCGATCACCGCGCGGCGGGTGCGCAGGTCGGCGGCGACGGCGGCGAGCACGTCCGGGTCGGTGATCGCCCACAGCCGGTGCCGGAGGCCGTCCTCGCTGGTCGCCTCGGCGAGCGGCTGCTGCGCGCCCACGTCGCTGACCACCGCGGAGGCGGCGCCGCCTCCGTCGTAGACGAGGTAGATGGGCTCGGTGTTCGCTTCGGTGGCGGCGGTCAGGGCGAGCCGGTCGCTGACCGGGCCGGCCATGGTGTTCTCGTGCGGGAGCACGATCCCGGCGTCCGGGTCGACCAGCGCGAGCGCGCCGATCAGGCCGCGGGTGACCGACTCGCCGTCGGCCATCTCGTACGCGTAGAGGGCCGGCTCGGGGTCCGGGCGGAGCACACCCTGCTCCCGCCACGCGCGCAGCAGCGCGGCGGCGGCGTCGTAGCGCGTCCCGGCGCCATCGCCGGGCTCGCGTGGCAGGATGAGACGGACGACGTTGTAGGGGCTCAGGGCCTCGTAACGCCGCACCCCGTCCTCGTCGATGACGTCGTACGGGGGCGACGTGAGAGCGCCCAGCGGCCCCGCGACGGACTCGTCGTACCGCAGGGCACGGAACGGCGCGAGCTCCAGACCACTGGGGGTGGGGACGGCAGGGCCAGCCGGCGAGGTCATGGCGCGATCGTACGACCGTCCCGACGCCACCCGGCGCGGGGCGCGGATCGAGAGGAGGCGAGCGTGGCCGACACCGACTGGGACGACGAGGAGCAGCCCCCGCCGAAGCCGCCGTTCGCCGACCTGCCGCCGCCGCCGCCCGACGTGCTGCCCTCCGGCGAGGTCTACGACTGGTACCAGCGCGGCGTGACGCTGCTGGACAACGGCGACCTGCACGCGGCCGTCGAGGTGCTCACCCGCGCCAGCAACGCCGTTCCCGAGTCCCGGTCCGTGCTCGAGGCGCTGGCCCGGGCGCAGTTCGACGCCGGCATGTACGCCGAGGCGAAGGTGTCGTTCACCCGCATCGTCGAGATCAACCCGGCCGACGACTACGCGCAGTTCGGGCTCGGCCTCGCCGCCGCCCGGGTCGACGACCTCGACACCGCGATCGAGCACCTCGCGCTCGCCGCCGCGATGCGCCCGGACGTGGCGCACTACGCGACCGCCCTGCGCGGCGCCCGCGCGACGAAGGCCTCCCGCCGCTGACCGGCGGCCCCGGCCGCCCCGGCGACCCCGGCGCCCCCGGCGCGGCGCCCGCGGCGACCCCCGGCGCGGCGACCCCCCTCTGCCGCGCGTACGACGTCGCGCTGCTCGACCTCGACGGCGTCGTCTACCGCGGCGACGAGCCGCTGCCGCACGCCGCCGAGGCGATCGCCGCGGCCCGCGCGGCCGGGATGCGGATGGCGTTCGTCACCAACAACGCCTCCCGCACGCCCACCGCGGTGGTCGAGCACCTCGCGCGGGTCGGCGTCCCGGCCACCGAGGCCGAGGTGGCCACCGCGGCGCAGGCGGCGGCCACCCTGCTCACCACCCTGGTCGCGCCGGGCGTGCGGGTGCTGGTCACCGGCGGCGAGGGGCTGCGGGTGGCGGTGGCCGAGCGCGGGTTCGAGGTGGTGGCCGCGGCGGCGGACGCGCCGGCCGCGGTGGTCCAGGGCTACGCGCCGGCGCTGGCGTACGACGACCTCGCCGAGACGGCGCTCGCCGTGCGGGCGGGGGCGGTGTGGGTGGCCAGCAACCTCGACGCGACGATCCCGACGCCGCGCGGGCTGCTGCCCGGCAACGGCGCCCTGGTCGCGCTCGTCGCGACCGCGGCGGGGCGGCGGCCCGACGCGGTGGCCGGGAAGCCGGAGCCGGCGCTGCACGACGAGGCGGTACGGCGTTCCGGCGCGCGGCGCCCGCTCGTCGTCGGCGACCGGCTGGACACGGACGTCGCGGGCGCGGTGCGGGCCGGCTGCGACAGCCTGCTCGTGCTGACCGGCGTCTCGACGGAGGCGGACCTCGCGGCGGCGGCGGCGCGGCCGACGTACGTCGGCGCGGACCTGCGGGCGTTGCTGGAGCCGGGCCGCCCGGGAGGCTAGCGGCGCGCTAGAGGAGCGTGCGCAGCCGCAGCAGGTCGCTGATGCTGGCGTCGACCTTGACCCGGCCGCTGGCCCACGCGACGGGGAACGACAGCTCGCCCTTGGTCAGCGCGACGAGGTCGTCGCTCTTGAGCTTGAGCCGGATCTGCCCGTCGTGCTGCCCGCCGCGGGTGATGTCGGTGAGGCCGTCCGCGCCGAGCCGCCCGGTGAAGCATTCCTTCAGGTCGGAGATCCACGCGCTCAGCGTGCGGTCGACCACGTGCTGGTCGCGGGTGTCCTTGTCCACGCCGCGGAGCATCGCGGCGAGGTCGTGCAACGCCGCCTCGCACTCCTCGACCGTCGCCACGGTCGGAACGCTACCCCAGCCACCCGCACGCGAAGCGCGTGCCGCGCGCGCGTCGTGTCGCGCGAGCGGTAGCGTTCACGCGGACCCACCACTCGACGCCAGGAGTGCTCAGGTGCGCGACGCCCTCAAGAACTACCTCGCCCTCGCCAGCGGCCTCACCGAGGTCGGCCGCCAGCGCGCGGTCGCCGCCTCCAAGGCGCTCGTCGCCCAGGGGGAGGCCACCGCCGACCAGGTGCAGAGCCTCGCGCAGGACCTGGTGGAGACGAGTCGCAACAACCGCGAGATGGTCGTCGCGCTCGTCCGCAACGAGGTCGAGAAGGCGCTCGCCCGCGTCGGCGTCGCCACCGCGGACACCGTGCAGGAGCTGACGCAGCGGCTCCAGTCGGTGGAGTCGGCGCTGCGTTCGGTGAGCGCCGGCGACGCGAAGCCCGCGGCTCCGCAGGCGCCGGCCAAGCCGGCCGCCAAGCCCGCCGCCAAGCCCGCCAAGAAGGCCGCCGCGAAGCCCGCGGCCACGAAGCCCGCCGCGAAGCCCGCGGCGAAGAAGCCGGCCAAGAAGGTCACGAAGTGACGCCGGAGGAGGCGGCCGCCCCGGCCGTGGCCCGCGTCGAGGCGGCCCGCGAACGCCTCGCCGGCGTCGCCGGCACGCCCGTCGCCGAGCACGTCGCCGTCTACGACGAGGTGCACGACGTCCTCCAGGGGACGCTCGCGGGGCTCGGCTCGTAGGTGTGGCCCACCGGCCCCGGCTCGACGCGGAGCTGGTCCGCCGCGGCCTCGCGCGCAGCCGCGACCAGGCCGCCGAGATGATCGCCGCCGGCCGCGTCCGCGTCGGCGGCCTCGTCGCGACGAAGCCCGCCACCGGCGTCGACCCGAACGCCTCCGTCGCCGTCGACCCGGGCGCCGCCGACGACTACGTCTCCCGTGGCGCGCACAAGCTGCTCGGCGCGCTCGACGCGTTCGGACCTCACCTCGAGGTCGAGGGTCGCCACGCGCTCGACGCCGGAGCCTCCACCGGAGGGTTCACCGACGTCCTGCTCCGCCGCGGCGCCGCGTCGGTGGTCGCCGTCGACGTGGGCTACGGCCAGCTCGCCTGGTCGCTGCGCACCGACCCGCGGGTGACCGTGCTCGACCGCACGAACGTCCGCGACCTCACCCGCGCCGACCTGCCGCGCCCGCCGGACCTGGTGGTGGCCGACCTGTCGTTCATCTCGCTGACCACGGTGCTGCCCGCGCTGCGCGCGGTCGCGACCGAGGACGCGGACCTGGTGCTGATGGTGAAGCCGCAGTTCGAGGCGGGCCGCGGCAACGTCCCCGCCGACGGCGTCGTCCGCGACCCCGGCCTGCGCGCCGCCGCGGTCCGCAGGGTCGCCGCGGCGGCCGAAACCGAGGGGCTCGGCGTGCGCGGCGTGACGGCCAGCCCGCTGCCCGGACCGAAGGGCAACGTCGAGTACTTCCTCTGGCTCGCCGCCGGCGCCCCGCCGCTCGCGGACGGCGACGCCGAGCGCGCCGTCGCGGAGGGGCCGCGGTGAGCCGCGACGTCCTGCTCGTCGTCCACACCGGGCGGGCCAACGCCCGCGCGGCCGCCGCCGACGCGGCACGGCTGCTGCGCGCGGCGGGCCTCGGCGTGCGCGTGCTGAGCACCGAGGCGGCCGACCTCGGCCTCGACGGCGTCGCGGTCGCGGACCCGGAGACGGCGGCCGACGGCGCGGAGCTGGTGCTCGTGCTCGGCGGCGACGGCACGCTGCTGCGCGCCGCCGAGCTGGCCCGCCCGCGCGGCACGCCGCTGCTCGGCGTGAACCTCGGCCACGTCGGCTTCCTCGCCGAGATCGAACGCCGCGACGTCGAGCAGACCATCGGTCACGTCGAGGCGCGGACGTACACCGTCGAGGAGCGCCTCACGGTCGACGTGACGGTGAGCCGCGACGGCGAGGTCGTGCACACCGACTGGGCGCTCAACGAGGCCACCGTCGAGAAGGCGAGCCGGGCCCGGATGGTCGAGGTGGTCGCCGAGGTCGACGGCCGCCCGCTGTCCCGCTACGGCTGCGACGGGCTGGTGCTGGCGACGCCGACCGGCAGCACGGCGTACGCGTTCTCGGCGGGCGGGCCGGTCGTCTGGCCGGACGTGCAGGCGCTGCTGCTGGTGCCGATCAGCGCGCACGCGCTGTTCGCGCGGCCCGTCGTCGTCGGCACCGACAGCGTCGTCGCGGTCGAGGTGCTGCCGGGGGCGGGCGCGGTGCTGTTCTGCGACGGGCGGCGGACGTACGACCTGGCGCCCGGCGCGCGGGTGCGGGTCTGCCGCGGCGCGGAGCCGGTGCGGCTCGCGCGGATCCACCGGGTGCCGTTCACCGAGCGGCTGGTGTCGAAGTTCGACCTGCCGACCGAGGGCTGGCGCGGCTGAGCCGCTACGCCGAGAGCTTCCAGTCGCGGTCGAGCAGCGCGTAGAGCTTGCGCATCAGGATCGTCGCGCCGTCGCGGTTGAGGTGGACGCCGTCGCGGGCGCGGACCAGCTTGCCGTCGAGGAAGTCGGTGTAGCGCCCCTCCGGCGCGAAGTCGGCCCAGATGTCGACGTACGTCGCGCCGGGCACGGAGGCGGCGGCCGCCCGCAGGCCGGCGTTGATCAGCTCGTAGTCCTTCGCCAGGCGCGCCGACTTCGCGATCGGCATGCCGACCCAGTAGACGTGCCGCTGCCCGCCGTCGGTGGCGATCCGCATCATGATCGTGGCGCGCCGCTGGTACTCCGCCGCCCACTCCGGCGTGCCGTCCTTGAGCACGCGCCCGCCGGGCAGCGTGAAGCCCTGGCCGTCGTTGCCGCCCATCATCACGATCACCGCCTCGGGCGAGCGCTTGCCGAGCTGGGTGCGCAGGTTGGCCGGCCAGTCGAAGAAGTCGTCGCGGACGAGACCGGTGCCGTACTCCACCTTGGACTCGCCGTCGATCGCGTCGCCGCCCTCCTTGATGAGCTTCGGCGCCATGAACTCGATCATCGAGTCGCCGGTGACGAACAGCTTCAACGGCTCCGCCGCCGACACGTCCCGGAACACCGGCGCCGCCGACGGCGACTCCGAGGGCTCGGGGATGCCGGGCGACGCGGTCGGCAGCACGCCCTCGGGCTCCTGGAACGCGCCGCCGTTGTCCGCGAGGCCGGGTGACCGGCCGAGCGCGGCGTCGATCCGCGCGCGCGGGCGGTCGGTGTGCAGGAACTCCGCCAGCGAGTCGATCGGCCGCGCGACGGCGAGCATCGCGGTGCGCTGCCAGCCGACCGGCATCCCCTCGCCGGCGTGCACGAAGCGCTTCGAGTTGAACAGCGCCGACAGCACGAGCGCGACGACCATGACGACGAGCACCTTGCCCGCGGGCATGGTGCGCGCGGTGCCGCCCGGCCCGACGAGCGCGTGCGGCTCGCGGGCGGGTCGGCGTTCGGTCACGTCGGTCATGGCTCCTCTAGAACTGGAAGTAGATGAACGCGGCGACGCCCTGGTTGCCGAACGTCGAGACGGCCACGAGCACCGCGGCGAGCAGTGCCCCCTGCGCGCCGGGGGACAGCCGCGCGAAGCCGCTCTGCAGGCGGCCGGTGGCGTCCTTCGGCAGGTACTGGATCAGGATGCCGACGACGACGAGCAGCACGACGTTCGCGGCGACGAAGCCGCCGGGCGCGAACGAGAACAGCCGCCCGAACATCTCCATCGCCTTGCCGAACCCGTCCGCCCGGAAGAACACCCAGGCCAGGCAGACCAGGTGGAACGTCGCGACCCGGCCGGCCACGCGGCGCAGCACGGTGTCCCGCGCGGGCGCCTTGCCGAGGTACTGCCGCCGGGCGGCGAACGCGCGCTCCACGGCGAGGCCGGCGCCGTGGATGCCGCCCCAGATGACGAAGTTCCACGCCGCGCCGTGCCACAGGCCGCCGAGCAGCATGGTCAGCATGAGGTTGCGGTACGTCAGCAGCTCGCCGCCGCGGTTGCCGCCGAGCGGGATGTACAGGTAGTCGCGCAGCCAGCGCGACAGGCTCATGTGCCAGCGCCGCCAGAAGTCCTGCAGCGACACCGCGCTGTACGGCGAGTTGAAGTTCTCCGGGAAGCGGAACCCGAGCAGCAGCGCGATGCCGATCGCCATCTCCGAGTACGCGCTGAAGTCGCAGAAGATCTGCACCGCGTAGCCGTAGATCGCCATGAGCACCTGCCCGGCGCTGTGCGCGCCGGGGTTGTCGAACACGCCGTCGACGAGGTGGGTGGCGAGGTAGTCGGCGATGACCGCCTTCTTGACCAGGCCGCCGACGATGAGGAAGAACGCCCGCGCCGCCGGGATGTCCCGGGGGTCGCGCGGCGAGCGGAGCTGCGGGATGAACTCGCTCGCCCGCACGATCGGGCCGGCCACGAGGTGCGGGAAGAACGCCAGGTACACCGCGAAGTCGATCGGCTTGGCCGGCTCGATCGCCCGGCGCTGCACGTCGATGACGTACGACAGCGCCTGGAACGTGAAGAACGAGATGCCGACCGGCAGCGCCACCTGGAGCAGCGGCAGCGGCGCGCGCAGGCCGACCTTGTCGAACAGCTCGGTCACCGACGACAGGAAGAAGTTGTAGTACTTGAACCAGGCCAGCGCGCCGAGGTTCCCGGCGACCGCGACGGCCGTGGCGACGTCCCGCGCGCGGCCGTCCCGGAGGCGGTGCAGCACCTCGGCCATCACCTGGTTGAACACCGTCGAGCCGAACAGCAGCAGGATGAAGCGCGCGTCGGTGTAGCCGTAGAAGACGTAGCTCACGGCCAGGATGAACGGCTTCCACAGCGCCGGCCGCGGCATCAGCAGCCAGCTCGCGGTGAAGACGGCGACGAAGAAGACCGCGAACTGGATCGTCGGGAAGATCAAGGTCCCTGCCTGCGTGCGGTCGCGGAAGTCGGTGCCATCGTAGACGCGCGGCGGGGTGGATCCGTTGCGGCGCGCCCGTCCGATCCTGTCGCACCCCCGGGCCTACGATCGGTCGCATGCTCGAGGAGATGCGCATCGCGGGGCTCGGCGTGATCGCCGACGCCACGCTGTCGCTGCACCCCGGGCTGACCGTGGTCACCGGCGAGACCGGTGCCGGCAAGACGATGGTCGTGCAGGGGCTGTCGCTGCTGTTCGGGGGGCGGGCCGACGCGGGGCTCGTCCGGACCGGGTCGGCGGCGGCGGTGGTCGAGGGGCGGCTCGCGCTGCCGGAGTCCGCGGCGGCGGTCGCGCGCGCGGTGGACGCGGGCGGCGAGCTGGACGACGGCGCGCTGCTGCTGTCCCGGACGGTGTCCGCGGAGGGCCGGTCGCGGGCGCACGTGGGCGGCCGGTCGGTGCCGGTCGGCGTGCTCGGCGAGCTGGCCGAGACGCTCGTCGCGCTGCACGGCCAGCACGACCAGCAGCGGCTCGCCCGCCCGGCCGAGCAGCGGGCGTTGCTGGACCGCTACGCCGGCGTCTCGCTCGGCGAGTGGACGGCGGCGTACGAGCGGCTGGCGGAGGTCACCGCGCGGCTGGCCGAGATCACCGCGCGGCGGCGGGAGCGCGCGCAGGAGGCGGACCTGCTGCGGCTCGGCCTGGCCGAGGTCGCGGCCGTCGAGCCGGTCGTGGGGGAGGACGAGGCGCTCGCGGTCGAGGTGGGGCGGCTCGCGCACGCGGACACGTTGCGGGCCGCGGCGGCGGCGGCGCACGGGCTGCTCGTCGGCGACCCGGGCGCGGTGGACGAGGTCGACGCGACCGGGCTCGTGGGCGAGGCGCGGCGCGCCCTGGCGCCGGCCGCCGGGCTCGACCCGGGGCTGGAGGCGCTGGCGGCGCGGCTCGCGGAGGTGGCGTACCAGCTCGCCGACGTCGCGGCCGACCTGGGCTCGTACGCCGGGTCGGTCGACGCCGACCCCGAACGCCTCGCCGCCGCGCAGGACCGGCAGGCCGCGCTCGCGACGTTGACCCGCAAGTACGCCGACGACCTGCCGGGCGTGCTCGCCTGGGCCGCCGCGGCGGCGGAACGGCTGGCCGAGCTGGAGAGCGACGACGACACGCTCTCCGCGCTGACGGCCGAGCGCGACGCGCTCGTCGCGCGGCTCGGCGCCCTCGCGGGGGGGCTGACCGCGGCACGGGCCGGGGCGGGTGCGCGGCTGGCCGCGGCGGTGACGGCCGAGCTCGCCGCGCTGGCGATGCCGGACGCGCGGGTCGACGTGGTGGTGACGCAGGACGAGGTGGCGGGCGGGCAGCCGGGCGCGCCGGTGGGTGGGCCGGCAGGTGGGCCGGCGGGCGGGCCGGCGGGCGGGCTGCCGGTCGGCGACCGGGTGCTGGCGTACGGCCCCACGGGCACCGACACGGTGGAGCTGCTGCTCACGCCGCACCCGGGCGCGCCGGCCCGGCCGCTGGCCCGCGCGGCGTCGGGTGGCGAGCTGTCCCGGGTGATGCTCGCCGTCGAGGTCGTGCTGGCGGGGGCCGACCCGGTGCCGACGATGGTGTTCGACGAGGTCGACGCCGGTGTCGGCGGGCGGGCGGCGGTCGAGGTGGGTCGGCGGCTCGCGCTGCTCGCCCGGGACCACCAGGTGCTGGTGGTGACGCACCTGCCGCAGGTGGCGGCGTTCGCGGACCGGCACGTGCACGTGGCGAAGTCCGCCGACGGCGACGTCACGGCGAGCGGCATCACGACGCTGGACGACGCCGGCCGGCTGCGCGAGCTGTCCCGGATGCTGGCCGGGCTGGACGGCAGCGACCTGGCGCGCGGCCACGCCGAGGAGCTGCTGGCGGTCGCCGCGGACGCGAAGGCGGGCGCGTGACCGGCGCCCCCGACTCGGTCGGCGCGGCAGCCGGCGCGGCGGCCGGCCCGGCGGTCCGCGAGGTGCCGGAACGCGACCGGCCGCAGCTCGCGGCGCTGTCGGCGGAGGCGTTCGGCGGCCCGCCGGACGAGCGCTGGGCGGCGACGCTCGCGCACTCGACCTCGTTCGGCGCGTACGACGGCGACCGGGTCGTCTCGCACGCGCGGGTGAAGCCGTACCGGCAGTGGTTCGGCGGCCGCGAGGTGCCGATGGGCGGGGTGGCGAGCGTGGCGGTCACCGCGTCGCACCAGCGGCGCGGGCTGGCCAAGGCGACGGTCGCCGCGACGCTGCCGTGGATGCGGGCGAACGGCTTCGTCGTCTCGACGCTGTTCCCGGCGACGAGCGGGCTCTACCGGGCGCTCGGCTGGGAGCACGCCGGCGACTACACGTGGGTCGACGTGCCCGGCGCCGCGCTGCGCGCGCTCGGCCCGGCCGACGGGCTGCGGCCGGCGACCGCGGCCGACCTGCCCGGCATGTTCGCGGCGTACCGGCGGCTCTGCGCGGAGACCAACGGGATGCTCGTGCGCGAGGGACCGTTCTTCGACCTGCGGCCGGAGAGCGTGCTCGGCGGCCTGGCCGTCGTCGCCGAGCGCGACGGGCGGATCGAGGGCTACGCGCTCGGCGAGCGCCGGCACGCCGGGCACGAGGTCGAGGTCACCGCGTGGGACGTCGTGGGCACCACGGCGGAGGCGGAGCGGGCGGTGTGGTTCGCGCTCGGCGCCGGGGCGTCGGTGGTGCGGACGGTGCGCGCGAAGGCGTTCCCGGACACGCTGCTGCTGCACCTCGGCGAGCCGGCGGTGACGCCGCGCGAGCACCTGCGCTGGATGCTGCGGGTCGTGGACGCGCCGGGCGCGGTCGCCGCCCGCGGCTGGCCGCGCGGCCTCGCCGTGCGCGTGGACCTGCGGCTGGACGACCCCCAGGTGCCGGAGAACGACGGCCCCTGGCGCCTGGTGCTCGACGCCGGCGACGCGCGCCTGGAGCCGGGCGGCGCGGGGACGGTGCGGCTGGACGCGGGGGCGTTCGCGGCGCTGTACGCGTCCTACGCCGACCCGCGCGCGCTGCGCCGCGCCGGGCGCCTGGCCTGCGCGGACGAGGCCGCGCTGGACGCGCTCGCGGCAGCGACGGCGGGGCCGTCCCCGCGGCTGCTCGACTACTTCTAGACTCCGCGCATGCGACTCATCCTCACCAAGGACACCCTCACCGAGCTCACCGCGGACGAGCTGGCGAGCGTCAACGGCGGCATCACGACGATCCTCATCAAGACGCTCCAGGACTGCCCCGAGCTGGAGACGGTGCCGACGTTCCCGGTGCTCTACTGCGTGACCGACACGCTGTAGGCGCTAGGCCGGCGCGCCGAGCGCGGCGACCGCGTCGAGCAGGCTCGGGAGCACGTCGCCCGACTTCATGAACACCGCGTCCGCCGCGGCCACCGACACCGAGTTGGACGAGCCGGCGAAGATGATGACGCGGGCGTCCGGCGCGACCGCGCGGATCTGCGGCAACGCCGCGAGGCCGGACGCGACGGGCATCTCGACGTCGAGGATCACCACGTCCGGCTGGAGCATCGCGGCCATCTCGACGGCCTGTCGGCCGTTGACGGCCTCGCCGGCGCACTCGGTGCGCTCGTCGAGTTGGAGGCGTACCCGGAGCAGCGCGCGGGTCGACGGGTCGTCGTCGACCACGAGCACGTTCACCGGCACCGCTGGCTCCTCGGGAGGGGTCTGCGTTCGACGCTAGTGGCGCGCCGCGCCGTTGTCCGGCGAACGCGGCAAGTCGGTCGCCGCGTCTGGAAGACTGCTCCCCGTGAGGATCGCCACGCTGCGCCGCACGCGCCCCGCGGCGCTGCCCGGGGTCAGCGGGCCCGCGCGCCTGGACCGGCGCACCAAGAACCTCACGAAGCGGCTCAAGCCGGGCGACGTCGCGGTCATCGACCACGTCGACCTCGACCGGGTCTCCGCGGAGGCGCTTGTCCGCGCCGGGGTCGCGGCCGTCGTCAACGCCGCGCCGTCCATCTCCGGCCGCTACCCGAACCTCGGCCCCGAGATCCTCGTCGCCGCGGGCATCCCGCTGGTCGACGCGGTCGGCACCGGCGTGTTCGGCGCGCTGCGCGAGGGGGAGGTCGTCCGCGTCGTCGGCAACACCGTCGTGCGCGGCGACGAGGTCGTCGCGACCGGCGAGGAGCAGGACCCGGACACCGTCGGCGCGGCGATGACCGAGGCGCGCGCCGAGATGTCGGTGCAGCTCGAGGCGTTCGTCGCCAACACCATGGAGTACGTGCGCCGCGAGCGCGACCTGCTCTTCGACGGCGTCGGCGTGCCCGAGCTGCGCACGTCGTTCGAGGGCAGGCACTGCCTGATCGTGGTGCGCGGCTACGACTACCAGGAGGACCTGGCGTCGTTGCGGCCGTACATCCGCGAGTACCGGCCGGTGCTCGTCGGCGTCGACGGCGGCGCCGACGCGCTGCGCGAGGCGGGCTACCGCCCGGACGTCGTCGTCGGCGACATGGACTCGGTGAGCGACGAGGTGCTGCGCTGCGGCGCCGAGGTCGTCGTGCACGCGTACCCCGACGGCCGCGCCCCCGGGCTCGAACGCGTCGAGTCCCTCGACGTGCCCGCGGTGGTGTTCCCCGCCGCCGGGACGAGCGAGGACGTGGCGATGCTGCTCGCCGACGAGCTCGGCGCGCAGCTCATCGTCGCGGTCGGCTCGCACGCGACGCTCGTGGAGTTCATGGACAAGGGCCGCGCGGGGATGGCGAGCACCTTCCTGACCCGGCTGCGCGTCGGCGGCAAGCTGGTCGACGCGAAGGGCGTGTCGCGGCTGTACCGCAGCCGCATCAAGACGTCGTCGCTCGTCTGGCTGATCGTCGCCGCGCTCGTCACGATGACGATCGCGTTGCTGCTCGCGCCGGTGACGCCGACGTACGGCCGGCTGCTCGGCGACCGCTGGCACGACTTCACCGAGTGGCTGGGCGGGGTCTTCTAGATGGTCGACTTCCGCTACCACGTCGTGTCGATCGTGGCCGTGTTCCTGGCGCTGGGCATCGGCATCGTGTTCGGCACGACCGCGATCAACCGGGCGATCCTCAACGACCTCGACCGCAACGTCGACCGGCTCACCGAGGAGAAGCGCGCGCTCGACGCCGAGCGCAAGCTGCTCGCCGACCGGGCCGGCGACGCCGACGAGTGGGGCAAGGCGGTGTACCAGTCGCTCGTCGCGGGCGTGCTGTCCGGTGAGCGCGTCGTCGTCGTCTCCGCGCCCGGCGCGTCCCGCTCGGTGCGCGACGAGGTCGTGAAGCAGCTCGGCCTCGCGGGCGCGACGGTGACCGGGCGCATCCGGCTCTCCGAGGCGCTGACCGACCCCGGGCGCGGCGCGGAGCTCGACGACCTGGTGATCCGCGAGCTGCCGCAGGGCGTGACGTTGCCGGGCACCGGCTCGACCGCGGCCGAGCGCGCGATGGCCGAGCTCGCCCACGTCCTCGGGACCGAGTCGCCGGGGAGCACGCCGCCGCCGTCGCTGACCCGGGTGCTGGCGGCGTTGCGGGAGCGCGGGTTCCTCGCGGTCGACGGCGACACCGTGCTGCCCGCGCGCAACGTCGTCGTGCTGCTGCCCGGGCACTCCGAGTCGCCCTCCCCGACGCCGTCGCGGGCGCCGGAGGAGCAGGCGCCGGTCGCCGTGTCGCTGGTGTCCGCGCTGGCGCGGCTCGCCCCGCGGCCCGCGGTGGTCGCGGTCGCCCCGGCCGGCGGGTCGGTGACGGGGACCGAGCTGGAGGACGTGCGCGCCGACGCGGACCTCAAGGAGCTCGTGTCGACGGTGGACGACGTGGACCTGGTGTTCGGGCAGACGGCGCTGGTGCTCGCGATCGACGAGGCGCGGCGCGGCGGGCACGGGCACTACGGCGACGGCGTCGGCGCGGAGGCCCCGGTGCCGGCGCGCACGCCGGCCGCGTGAGCGTCCACGCCGTGCGCCCGTGAGCCCGGCGTACGCCGCCGCCACGGCGGTCGCGGCGTTCGCCCTCGGCCGCGCGGCGCCCCGCCCCGCGCCGCTCGGGCGGGTCAACTACCGCTCCCGCGCCGTCTCGCTGTCCGGCGGGCCCGTCTGCGTCCTCGTGCTGCTCGCCGGCTGCGCCGCCGCGCGGTCGGCCGCGGCGTTCGTCGCCGTCGCGCTCTGCGGCGCCGTGGGCGTGTACGACGACCTGCGCGGCACGCCCGCCGCGCGCGGGCTGCGCGGGCACCTCGGCGCGCTGCGCCGCGGGGAGCTCACGTCCGGCCTGGTGAAGCTGTTCGTCGCCGGCGTCGCGGGCGTCGTCGCGGCGGCGTTGCTGTGGGGCGCGTCGTGGCGCGCGGCGTCCGCGGCCGTCGTCGTCGCGGGGCTGGCGAACCTGCTGAACCTGCTCGACCTGCGGCCCGGCCGCGCGTTGAAGGTCGCGCTCGTCTGCGCCGTTCCGGTGCCCGGCGCGGTCGCCGGCGTGGCGGGCGGGACGGCGCTGGGGCTGCTGTGGTGGGACCTGCGCGAGCGGCTCATGCTCGGCGACGGCGGCGCCAACGCGCTCGGCGCGGCGCTCGGCGTGGCGCTGGCAGCGGTGCTGCCGGCCGCGTGGTGCGCCGTCGCGGCGGCGGTCGTGGTGGCGTTGACGCTGGCGAGCGAGCGGGTGTCGTTCACCGCCGTCATCGAACGCACCCCGCCGCTGCGCTGGGCGGACTCCCTCGGGCGGCGGGCGGCATGAGGCGGGCGTCGTGAGGCGGCTGGCGCGGGCGGCGTTGCTGATCGCGGCGGTGACCGCGGCGGCGCGGGTGATGGGGTTCCTGCGCATCGCGGTCTTCGCGCGGACCGTCGGCACGACGCCGCTCGGCGACACCTACCAGACCGCCAACACGTTGCCGAACATCCTCTTCGAGGTCGTCGCCGGCGGCGCCCTCGCCGCGGCCGTGGTGCCCGTCGTCGCCGCGTCGGCCGAGGACCGCGAACGCACCCGCGCCGTCGTCTCCGGCCTGCTCACCTGGACCGTGCTGCTGCTCGCGCCGGTCGCCCTGACGGGGATGCTGCTGGCCCGCCCGCTGACGGCGTTGCTGGTCGGCGGGACCGCGGACCCGGCGCTGCGCGCCGCGAAGGTCGACGTCGGCGCGCGGATGCTCGTGGTGTTCCTGCCGCAGGTCGTGCTGTACGGCGCGGGCGTCGTGCTGTCCGGCGCGCTGCAGGCGCACCGGCGCTTCGTGGGGCCGGCGCTGGCGCCGTTGCTGTCGAGCGTCGTCGTGATCGCGGTGTACGTGACGTACCGGCTGGTCGCCGCCGCGCCCGGCTCGCTGGACGGGCTGACCCGCGGCGAGGAGCTGCTGCTCGCGGCCGGGACGACGGCCGGCGTCGCGGTGCTGTCGCTGTCGCTGCTCGTGCCGTGGCGGCGGCTCGGGCTGCCGCTGGCGCCGACGCTGGCGTTGCCGGACGGCGTCGCCGCGCGGGTCCGCCGGCTCGCGCTCGCCGCCGTCGTCGGCGTCGTCGCGCAGCAGCTCGCGCTCGCCGTGGTGCTGCGGCTGTGCAACGTCGTGCCGGGCGCCGTCGTCGTGCACCAGATCGCGTTCACCGTGTACCTGCTGCCGTGGGCGGTGCTCGCGGTGCCGGTGGCGACGGCGGCGTTCCCGGCGCTGTCCGCCGCCTCGCCCGCGCGCTACGCCGACGTCGCGGCCGGCGCGCTGCGCACCGTGCTGCTCGCGATGGCGTGGGCGGCCGCGGTGCTCGCGGCGACGGCCTGGCCCGTGGCGTCGCTCGTCGCGGGCGCGTCGCCGGGGGCGCGGACCGCGCCGGGGGAGGCCTTGCCGCACGCGATCGTGGCGTTCGCGCCGGGGCTCGTCGGCTACGGCGCTGTGGCGTTGCTGACCCGGGCGCTGTACGCCCGCGACCGCGCGCGGGCCGTCGCCGTGGCGACCGTGGCGGGGTTCGCGGTCGCCGCGCTGCTCGCCGTGCTGCTGGCCGCGCGCGCGGATGCCGGCGACCGGGTCGCCGCCGTCGGCGCCGCGAACTCCGCCGGCATGACCGTCGCCGGCCTCCTCCTCGCGTTCGCGCTCGCCCGGTCGGCGCCCGGCGCGCTGCGGGGGGCGGCGTCGACGCTCGCGCTCGCCGTACCCGTGGCCGGTCTGGCGGCCGCCTGCGGGGCGTACGCCGCGCGCGTCGGCCCGCCGGTCGCCGGCGCCGCGCTCGGCGCGGTCGTGGCCACTGGTGTCTACGCGCTCGGGACCGCCCGCCTGCCCGCCGCGCGGTCCGCGGTGGGCGAGGTGCGCGGGCTGCTCGCCCGGCGGGGCGCGCCGTGACCGCGCCCGTCGCTCCGGCCGCCCGCTCGGCCGCCCGCTCGGCCGGCGCCGGCCGCGCCGCCGGCCGCCGCGGCCTCGCGCTCGTCGCCACCTCGCTCGCGCTCGTCGCCGTCACCGCCGGGCTCGGCGAGAGCCCCGCCACCCGGGACGTCGGCGGCGCCGGCCCGCTCCCGCCGTACGCCTTCCCCGCCGTGCCCGGCGGCCGCTCGCCCTGGCTCGTCGTCGGGCTGCTCGTGGCCGCCACCCTCACCGGCGCGGCCGGCACCTGGCTCGCGCTGCGCGCCCTCGAACGCGGCTGGGCCCCCGACCCGCGCCGGCTGCTCGTCGCGGGCGTCGCGGCGGCGTTCGCGCTGCTGCTCGTGCCGCCGACGTCGAGCGACGACCTCTACTCGTACACCGCCTACGGCCGGATGGCCGTCCTCGGCCTCGACCCCTACACGACCACCCCGAACGACCTCCCCGCCGACCCCGTCGCCCGCCAGGCCGGCGACCCGTGGCGGGACATGCCGTCGGTCTACGGCCCGCTGGCCACCGCCGAGCAGTCGCTCGCGCTGCGCGCCGCGGGCCCTCATGCGCGCACCGGCGCCGCGCTGCTCGCGCTCGCGTCGGCGGTGGCGTTCTGCGGCACCGGGCTCCTCCTGCACCGCGCCGCGCCCACCGCCGCGGCCCGCCGCCGCGCCGCCGTCATGTGGACGCTGAACCCGCTCCTCCTGCTCCACCTCGTCGCCGGCGCGCACGTCGACGCGCTGCTCGTCGTGCTCGGCGTCGCGGCGGTGCTCGCGCTGCGGCGGGCGCCGTTCGCCGCCGGCGTGCTCGGCGCCGGCGCCGTCTGCGTCAAGGCGTCCGGCGTGCTCGTCGCCGCCGCCCTCGCCTGGACCGAACGCCGCCGTCCCCGCCGCCTCGCCGCCCTCGCGGCCGGCGCCGTTCTTGTCACACCCCCCGCCTACGTTCTGGCCGGTGGCACCGATGCCATCGAACCGGTGAGGAGGGCAGCACGATTCGTCTCGTTCGGGTCGCCGTGGCGCGCGCTCAGCGTGCCGCTCGACGCGCTGGCGGGCTCGTCCGTCTCGCGCGCGATCGTCTCCGCGCTGTCGCTGGTCGCGGTGGTGGCGTTGTGCGTGCTCTTCGCGCGCGCGCTGCCGCCGGTGCTCGGCGGCCCGCCGGCGGCGGGGTCGGCCTCGGCCTCGGCCTCGGCCTCGGCCTCGGCGGAGGCGACCCGGACCGCCGCCGTCACCTCCCTCGCCTGGCTGAACGGCGCCACGTACGTCCTGCCCTGGTACGACGCCTGGGCGTGGCCGTTCGTGGCCCGGCTCGCGCCGTCCCGCTGGGACCGGTGGCTCGTGGTCCGTACGGCCGTGCTCACGCTGGCCTACCTCCCCGGCCGAACGGTCCCGCTGCCGTCGCCGCTCGGGCCCCTCCTGCGCGGCTTCCGGATGTACGTCACGCCGGTCGTCCTCGGCCTGCTCGCCGTCGCCGCGGTCCGGTGGGCGCTCGCCGCGCGCGCCGACGCCCCGCCCCGGAACGCGCCGTGATCGCGCTCGTCGTCGCCCGCACGCTCGGCGGCACCGGCCGGCACGTCCACGCGCTGGTCCGCGCCCTCGTCGCCGGTGGCCGCGACGTCGTGGTCGCCGGCCCGCGCGAGGCGGAGGAGGCGTTCGGCTTCGGCGCGGCGGGCGCGGAGTTCGTGCCGGTCGAGGTCGCGACGGGGCCGCGGCCGCCG
The DNA here is from genome assembly GCA_036382875.1 of Mycobacteriales bacterium. Lineage (GTDB taxonomy): Bacteria > Actinomycetota > Actinomycetes > BP-191 > BP-191 > BP-191. The sequence continues at coordinate 31,869 of DASVPJ010000019.1, read as the reverse complement.
TCGGACCTGCGTGCCGTACGCCGCCTGCGCCCGGTGCTGCGCGACGCCGAGGTCGTGCACGCGCACGGCATCCGGGCCGCCGCGCTCGCGGGCGCCGCGTTGCCACGCGCCGTCCGGCCGCGCGCCGGACCGCCTGGCGCCGGACCGCCTGGCGCCGGACCGCCTGGCGCAGCGTCGGCCGGCGCGGCCTGGCCCGGCGCCGTGCCGACCGGCCCGGCAACGGACTCGACACAGGAGGTGGTGCCGTTCGTCGTGACCTGGCACAACCGAATACTGGGCTCGCCGCTGCGCCGGCGGCTGTGGGTGCCGCTCGAACGCCGCGTCGCCCGCCGGGCCGACGTCACGCTCTGCGTGTCCGCGGACCTGGCCGAACGCGTCCGCGCGCTCGGCGGCCGGGACGTACGCGTCGCGTCGGTCGGCGCCCGGCGGCCCGCCGCCGGCTCCACGCTCGACGCCGGACGGCTCGCCGCGCTGCGCGCGCAGCTCGGCGCGGCCGACCGCCCGCTCGTCGTCGCGGCCGGGCGGCTGACCGAGCAGAAGGGGCACGACCTGCTGCTCGACGCCGCCGCGATGTGGGAGGTCCGTACCCCACGCCCGCGCACGGTGATCGCCGGCGACGGGCCGCTGCGGCCTGCCCTCTCGCGGGCGATCGACGAACGCGGCCTCGACGTCGAGCTCCTCGGCCGGCGCGGCGACGTGCCGGAGCTGTTCGCGGCCGCGGACGTCGTCGCGCTGCCCAGCCGGTGGGAGGGCAGCCCGCTGACGGCGCACGAGGCGCTGTTCAGCGGAACTCCGCTCGTCGCGACGGCGGTCGGCGGCGTCCCGGACCTGGCCGGTGGCGGGGGAGCGGTGGCGCTGACCGCGCCGGGCGACGCGCGCGCGTTCGCCGAGGCGGTGCTGCGGCTGCTCGACGACCCCGCCGCCGCGGCGCGGCAGGCCGCGGCGGGGCTGCGGCGCGCGCACGAGTGGCCGGACGAGGAGCAGTCCGCGCGGCGCGTCCTGGCGGTCTACGACGAGCTGCGTACGCCCTAGCGCCGGGCACATTCCGGACCGGCTGCCGCATACCGCCCGGACCGCGCGACGATCTTCGGCGAACCGCCCACGGCGGCCCCGCACGCGGTCCAGACTCCGGCGCATCAGCCGTCGGGAGGGTCGCATGCCACGTATCAGCCGCCAGGAGCCGAAGCCGGACGTCCTCGAGGTCGTCCACCACACCATCCCGGAGAACGCCGCCGCCGCCGGCGCGCCCGCGATCCCCGGTCAGCCGGGCGTCCCGCCGTCCGAGACGACGGGCGGCACCCCGACGACCGAGGCCACCGCCACCACCGCCACCGCCCCCACCGCCACCGCCACCGCGAAGGCCACCAGCCCAGCCCCAACCGGAACGGGCATGACCTGGCGCCGCATGGCCGCGACCCTCGCCGTCACGCAGGTGGCGGCGTACGCGATCCTGCTCGTCGCGACGATGCTCTACGGCGTCGCGTTCTTCTTCCCGATCGCGATCGCCGCCGCCCTCTACGCCGGCGCCGCGCTCTGGCTCCGCCGCGGCACCAAGGCCGGCGCCGTCTACACCACCGTGATCAACGCGCTGACGCTCGTGATGTTCGGCGGGCTGTTCTTCGGCTGGACCGGGTTCATGTACCCGCGGAGCTGGTTCGAGATGGCGTGGGGGACGTTCACCGTCCTCGTCCCGCTCGCCGGCCTCGTCGCGTGCATCGCGACGCTGCGCCACCGGGACGGCAACGACGCCGCGAAGACGCCGATCCGCGCGACCGCCGCGATCTCCGCGGCCGTCGTCCTGATCGGCATCGTCGGCTCGGCGACCGCGAGCGACGCGACGCGGCTGCCCGGCGACCTCACGCTGACCGCGACGAACCTGGAGTTCGAGCAGGCCGCGCTGACCGCCAAGGCCGGCGACGTGGCGATCTACTTCCAGAACGACGACCCGTTCGAGCACAACGTGAAGATCGAGGGCCGCGAGACCTCGCCGAACGCCCCCGGCGGGCACGCCGTCCGTCACGTGTTCCGCGGCCTCGGCGCCGGCACGTACACGTACCTCTGCGCGATCCACCCCGACATGAAGGGCACGCTCACCGTCACCTGACGAGCCCCGCAGGACAGCGCGAACGACCGCGCGCCACGACGTCCCGCCGCCCGCCGCACCGGACCGCAGCACCCGTCCGCGGCGGGCGGCGGCGTGCCGCCGCCCTGCTCACCGGCGTGCCGCCGCCCTGCTCACCAGCGGGTCACCACCCCGCTCACCGGCGGGTCACGGCCGGGCAGCGGCGGCCCGCCGCCCGGCTCACCGAGGGGCCACCGTTGGGCGGCGGCGTGTCGCCGGAGGACTCGCCGACGGCCCGCGACGCGCGTGTTACCGTGAACTCCCGTGGACGCGCGGGGTTCTTCCCCGCGGACTCGACACCACGGGAGCGCCGAGGACCTTGGCCAAGCACATCTTCGTCACCGGCGGCGTCGCGAGCTCTCTCGGCAAGGGCCTGACGGCGTCCAGCCTCGGCCGCCTCCTCAAGGCGCGCGGCCTGCGGGTCACCATGCAGAAGCTCGACCCGTACCTCAACGTCGACCCCGGCACGATGAACCCGTTCCAGCACGGCGAGGTGTTCGTCACCGACGACGGCGCGGAGACCGACCTCGACATCGGCCACTACGAGCGCTTCCTCGACGTGGAGCTGGACCGGCACGCCAACGTCACCACCGGCCAGGTGTACAGCCACGTCATCGCCAAGGAACGCCGCGGCGAGTACCTCGGCGACACCGTCCAGGTGATCCCGCACATCACCAACGAGATCAAGCACCGCATCCGCCAGATGGGCACCCCCGACGTCGACGTGGTGATCACCGAGGTCGGCGGCACGGTCGGCGACATCGAGAGCCTGCCGTTCCTCGAGGCGGCGCGGCAGGTGCGCCACGAGGTCGGCCGCGACAACGTCTTCTACCTGCACGTGAGCCTGGTGCCCTACATCGGCCCGTCCGGGGAGCTCAAGACGAAGCCGACCCAGCACTCGGTCGCCGCGCTGCGCTCCATCGGCATCCAGCCCGACGCGATCGTCTGCCGCTCCGACCGGCCGATCCCGCACAACGTCAAGCGCAAGATCAGCCTGATGTGCGACGTCGACGCGGAGGCGGTCGTCGCCGCCGTCGACGCGCCGAGCATCTACGACATCCCGCGCGTCCTGCACGCGGAGGGCCTCGACGCGTACGTCGTCCGCCGGCTCGGGCTGCCGTTCCGCGACGTGGACTGGACGGACTGGGACCAGCTCCTGCGCCGGGTCCACCAGCCGACGAAGCACGTCACCGTCGCGATGGTCGGCAAGTACGTCGACCTGCCCGACGCCTACCTCAGCGTCACCGAGGCGCTGCGCGCGGGCGGGTTCCACCACGACGCCAAGGTGGACATCCGCTGGGTCACCAGCGACGACTGCGCCACGCCCGAGGGCGCGGCCAAGGCGCTGGACGGCGTGGACGGCATCGTCGTCCCCGGCGGCTTCGGCGTGCGCGGCATCGAGGGGAAGCTCGGCGCATTGCGGCACACCCGCGAGCACGGCATCCCGACGCTCGGCATCTGCCTCGGCCTGCAGTGCATGGTCATCGAGACCGCCCGCAACGTCGCCGGGCTGGACAACGCCAACTCCGCCGAGTTCGACCCGGCGACGCCGCACCCGGTCATCGCCACGATGGCCGACCAGCGCGACGTCGTCGCCGGCGAGCGCGACATGGGCGGCACGATGCGCCTTGGCCTGTACCCGGCGAAGCTCGCCGCGGGCAGCATCGTCGCCGAGGTCTACGGCGAGCCGTACGTGTCCGAACGCCACCGGCACCGCTACGAGGTCAACAACGCCTACCGCAAGCAGCTCGAGGACGCCGGCCTCGTGTTCAGCGGGACGAGCCCGGACGGGCGGCTCGTCGAGTTCTGCGAGCTGCCGCGCGAGACGCACCCGTACTTCGTCGGCACCCAGGCGCACCCCGAGCTGCGCAGCCGCCCGACGCGCGCGCACCCGCTGTTCGCCGGGCTCGTCGGCGCCGCCTGCGCGGCGGCCGAGGCGCGGGTCGGCGCGCTGCCGTTCGAGGTCGAGGTCTAGCGGCGAGAGCCGCCGGGCACGCCGCCGGCGCCCGCCCGTTAGGGTGCGTCGCGTGCCGCACTCCTACGAGGTCCTCGACAGCCGCGAACGCTTCGCCGGGCACGTCATCACGGTCGTCACCGACACCGTGCGGATGCCCGACGGCGAGACCGCCGAGCGCGACGTCGTCCGCCACCCCGGCGCGGTCGGCGCCGTCGCGATCGACGGCGCGGGCCGGGTGCTGCTGATCAAGCAGTACCGCCACGCGCTGGGCACCGCGCTGTGGGAGGTCCCGGCCGGCATCCGCGACGTGGACGGGGAGGAGCCCGAGGAGACCGCGCGGCGCGAGCTGCTCGAGGAGACCGGCTGGACCGCGGGCGACTGGTCGCACCTCGCGACGATCCACTCGACCCCGGGGTGCTCCGACGAGTGCTACGACGTCTACCTGGCCCGCGACCTCGCGGAGGCCGACGAACGCCCGGACGTGACCGGCGAGGAGCTCGACCTGGAGCTGCGCTGGGTGCCGCTCCCCGACGCCTGCGCCGAGGTGCTCGACGGCCGCATCACCAACTCGATGTGCGCCATCGGCCTGCTCGCCGCCGCCCGCCGGCTCGGGGTCTGACCCCGCGACGAACGGTCCCCGGACAGGGCGAGGGCCGGGGTGCCCAGTCACCCCGGCCCTCTGCCACGGTCCCGGCGGGCGCCCAGTCGCCCACGGGTGGGACCGTTCTGATCTGACGATCAGATCTGGCGAACGAACCGTACCTCCGTGTCGTCGCTGCCGTTGATCGAGCGCGTCCACGTCAGGTTGGCGCGGCCGAGCGTGTCCAGCGCGACCGACTGGAAGTCGCCGAGCTCACGGTCGCTCGCGCACGCCGTGCCCTCGGTGCAGATCGGGCCGGTCTTCACGGCCGTCGGGTCCGCCGTGGACAGCGCCGAGAACGTCGCGCCGCCGTCCGCCGACTCGAGGTAGGTCTCGAACCACTGCGCGGAGTTCGGCACCGTGTCCGGCGTGCCGGACGCGCTGGTCCAGAACAGCGACACCGCGACCTTGCCGCCGCGCGCGTCGACCCACGGGAACGTCGACGTGCCGCTGGTGACGATCGTGCGGGCGGTGCCCCACGTGGCGCCCCAGTCGTTCGAGCTGTTGAAGCCGATGCGGCTCGTGCCCGGCGCGGTCTTGGTACCGGGGGTGATCTCCTGCCAGACCGCGACGAGCTTGCCGCCGCCGGCGTTCGCCACGATCGGGAACGCCGCGCCGGTGTCGGCGCTGCTGGCCGGCTTCACCGTCGTGTTGGTGAACGTCAGCCCGCCGTTGGTCGACCGGGCGAACTTCACGCCGCCGGTCGACGTGTAGTAGACGACGCCCACCTTGTCGCCGGTCAGGCCGCCGGGCTCGGCGACCATGTTGCCGGGCGGGCAGACGCAGCCGGTCTGGTCGAGCGGCGTCGCCGCGATGACGCTCACCGGGTAGGTGAGGCCGCCGTCCACGCTCTTCGACACGGTGATGCCGGAGGGCACCTGGTGCGTCACGTGGTACACGATGCCGCCGCCGACGCCGGCGACCCACTGGCGGTCCTGCGCGATGACGCCCTGCACGGGGTTCACGAGCCAGGACTGCGCCTTGTCGGTCGAGCTGCCGACCGTGGAGGACCCGAGCCACAGGTCGGTCCACGACAGCGACCCGTCCGGCGCGACGGAGATGTCGGAGTCGCCGCCGCCCGGCGCCGCCGCGCGCAGACCGAACGGCGTCTGCGTCCACGTGGCCCCGGAGTCGCCCGAGCGCCAGATGACGCTGGGGGAGTTGGGCAGCGAGGTGAGGAGCCCGATGGGGGCGTTGATGTACACGGTGCCGTCCGGGGCGACGTCGATGTTCGGCTCGCTCGCGTTGAGCGAGCTGACCACGACGGGGGTGCCGAAGCCGGCGGCGTTGGCCGGGCTCGCGGAGGGGAGGAACGCGGCGGCCGAGGTGGTGCCCACGGCCGCGGCGATCACGAGCAGTCGTCTTCTCATGACGCGGCGTTGCCCGATCCAGGGCGCGCTAAACCCCTAGACTGCGGCCACGATCCCGTGTGCGGGTGAGGCACCGGGCGTACCGAAAGAGGTCACCAGCCGTGAAGGTCGGCATTCCGCGCGAGCTCAAGGACAACGAGTACCGCGTCGCGATCACGCCCGCGGGCGTCCGGGAGTTCTCCGCCGCCGGGCACGACGTCTACGTCGAGCGCGACGCCGGCACCGGCTCGTCCATCACCGACGACGAGTACGTCGCCGCCGGCGCCACGATCCTGCCGTCCGCCGACGACGTCTGGGGCACCGCGGACCTCGTGCTCAAGGTGAAGGAGCCGATCGCGGAGGAGTACCACCGGATGCGCAAGGAGCAGGTGCTGTTCACCTACCTGCACCTGGCCGCGTCGCTGGAGTGCACCCAGGCGCTGGTCGACTCCGGGATCACGGCGGTGGCGTACGAGACCGTCGAGCTGCCCGACCGTTCGCTGCCGCTGCTCGCGCCGATGTCCGAGGTGGCCGGCCGGATGGCGCCCCAGGCGGGCGCGCACTTCCTCGAACGCACCCAGGGCGGCCGCGGCGTGCTCATGGGCGGCGCCCCCGGCGTCTACCCCGCACGGGTCGTCGTGCTCGGCGCCGGCATCTCCGGCTCCAACGCCGCCTGGATCGCGCAGGGCATGGAGGCCGAGGTCCTGCTGCTGGACAAGAACGTCGCCCGCCTCCGCGAGGTCGACCGCATCCACAAGGGCCGGATCCAGACCGTCGCCTCGAACACGTACGAGATCGAGAAGGCCGTGGTCGACGCCGACCTCGTGATCGGCGCCGTGCTGGTGCCCGGCGCGAAGGCGCCGATCCTGGTCACCGACGAAATGGTCGCCGCGATGAAGCCGGGCTCGGTGCTGGTGGACATCTCCGTCGACCAGGGCGGCTGCTTCGAGTCCACCCGGCCCACCACGCACTCGAAGCCGGTCTTCGAGGTGCACGACTCGATCTTCTACTGCGTCGCGAACATGCCGGGCGCCGTTCCGCACACCTCGACCTACGCGCTCACCAACGTCACGCTCCCGTACGCGTTCTCGATCGCCAAGCACGGCGTGGTCGAGGCCTGCCGGCGCGACCCCGCGCTCGCGCTGGGCGTGAACGTGGTCGAGGGGCAGATCGTCTACGCCGAGGTCGCCGAGGCGCACGGCTTGGCCTCCGTCCCGCTCACCGAGGTCTGGGCGTAGGTGGAGCTCTCGGTCGCCGCGGCGGCCGCGCGCTACCTCGACCACCTCGCGGTCGAACGCGGCCTCGCCGGCAACACGCTCGTCTCCTACCGGCGCGACCTGCGGCGCTACGCGTCGTTCCTCCCCGAGGGCACGCCCCTGGCGGCCGTCGGCGAGGCCGACGTCGCGGCGTTCGTCGCCGCGCTGCGCGAGGGCACCCCGGAGCACCCGCCGGTGAAGGCGTCGTCCGCGGCCCGCGCCCTGGTCGCCGTCCGGGGGCTGCACCGCTTCGCGCTCCGCGAGGGGTGGGTCGCCGCCGACGTCTCCCGGGAGGTCCGACCGCCGGCGCTGCCGCGGTCGTTGCCGAAGGCCATCTCGGTCGCCGAGGTCGAGGCGCTGCTGGAGGCGGCCGGGTTCGACCAGACGCCGCTCGCGCTGCGCGACCGCGCCCTGCTCGAGCTGCTCTACGCCACCGGCGCGCGGATCTCCGAGGCCGTCGGCCTGGACGTGGACGCGCTGGACCTGGACGGCGGCTCGGTCCGGCTGCTCGGCAAGGGCTCCCGCGAACGCGTCGTCCCCGTCGGCCGCTACGCCCGCGCCGCCGTGTCCGCGTACCTCGTCCGGGCCCGCCCGGCCCTCGCCGCCGCCGGCCGCGGCACGCCGGCGGTGTTCCTCAACGCGCGCGGCGGCCGGCTCTCCCGCCAGTCGGCCTGGACCGTGCTGCGGTCGGCCGCCGAGAAGGCGGGGCTCACCGTCGACGTGTCGCCGCACACGCTGCGGCACTCGTTCGCGACGCACCTGCTCGACGGCGGCGCCGACGTCCGCGTCGTGCAGGAGCTGCTCGGCCACGCCTCGGTCACCACGACCCAGGTGTACACGCTGGTCACCGTGGACCGGCTGCGCGAGGTGTACGCCGCCGCCCATCCGCGGGCCACCGCCCCCTCCGCCTGAGGCGTCGTTCCCCGGTCACCTTGCGCCAGGGACCGCGCGCGCCTAGCATCGCCGACCTGTCGTCATGGCTCCATCACGGTTTCCCGACAGGAGGTTTCGGCGGTATGTCGACTTTCGCGGCGGGTCCGTTCGGTCACCCCGCTCCGGACGGGGAGCCGGACGCCGCGCCGCGCCCCGTGCCGCCGGTCGCCGACCCCTTCTCGCTGCCGGCGGAGTCCGTCGCGCCCGCCGACGTTCCGGCGGCTCCGCTCGACCCCGCGCCGGCGCCCGACCCGGCGCCCGTGCCCGCGGTCGACGCCGCCCCCGCCGCCGCGCCCGAGCCCGCCATCGAGCTCGCGGCCGCGCCCGAGCCCGCCGCCGAGCCCGAGCCCGCCGCCGAGCCCCTCCCGGAGCCGCCGAAGCTCGGCCCCACCGGCCGGCCGGTCGTCACGTTCCCCGACCCGCCGCCGCTCGACCGGCACGGCCCCGCCCGCATCGTCTCGATGTGCAACCAGAAGGGCGGCGTCGGCAAGACCACCAGCACCATCAACCTCGGCGCGGCCCTCGCCGAGCTCGGCCGCCGGGTGCTCCTCGTCGACTTCGACCCGCAAGGCGCGCTCAGCGTCGGCCTGGGCGTGAACCCGCTCCAACTCGACCGCACCGTCTACAACCTGCTGATGGACCGCAACGTCCATGTGGACGACGTGATGCTCAAGACCCACGTCCCGAACCTGGACCTGCTCCCGAGCAACATCGACCTGTCCGCCGCCGAGGTGCAGCTCGTGGGGGAGGTGGCCCGCGAGCAGACGTTGCTCCGGGTGCTGCGGCCGGTGCTGGACGACTACGACGTTGTCCTCATCGACTGCCAGCCCAGCCTAGGCCTGCTGACGGTGAACGCGCTCACCGCCTCGCACGGCGTGGTCATTCCGCTCGAGTGCGAGTTCTTCGCGCTGCGCGGTGTCGCACTGTTGATCGAAACTATAGACAAGGTAAAGGAAAGGCTTAACCCTCAACTTGAACTTGAGGGGATTCTGGCCACGATGTACGACTCCCGGACGCTGCACGGGCGTGAGGTGCTGGCGCGGGTGGTGGAGGCGTTCGGCGACCGGGTGTTCCACACGGTGATCAGCCGGACCGTCCGGTTCCCCGAGACGACCGTGGCGGGGGAGCCGATCACGACGTACGCCCCCGCGTCGACGGGCGCGAAGGCGTACCGCGACCTCGCCAAGGAGGTGCTCGCCCGATGAGCCGCCGCGTGACGCTGCCGGGGGCGGACGAGCTGTTCCGGTCCACCGCGCCGGCCGGCAACGCCGCCCCCGCGGCGCCGGTCCCGGCCCCCGAGCCGGAGCCCGAGCCGGCCCCGCCGCTGCCCGACCCGCCCACGCTGGCCGCCGTGGCCGACGAAGGGGACGACCTCGCGCCGCTGCCCGTCCGGCGCCGCCCGCGCCCGGTGGGCGAACGCCGCCCGACCGGCCGTGAGCGGCACGACGAGAAGATCACGGTCTACTGCTCGGCCGAGGAGCTCATCGACATCGAGCGTGCCCGGCTCACCCTGCGCGGCGAGTACGGCTTGGCCGCCGACCGCGGCCGGATCGTGCGGGAGGCGCTGGCCGTCGTGCTCGCCGACCTGGAGGCCAAGGGGGAGCAGAGCATCCTGGTCCGCCGGCTGCGCGGTCGCTGACGCCGGTCGGCGACGCGCGATAGCGTCGCCTGGACCGGAAGGAGACCGGGGTGCTGTTCCTGCTGCGCGAGCCGGCGACGCTGCTCGCGGTCGCGGTGGCGTTGCTGGTCGGGATCGTGGCGCACGGGGTGGTCCAGTCCGCCGTCGCGCGCGCGGTGGGGGACCGGATGCCGGCCGCGAGCGGCCGCCTGTCGCCCGACCCGCGGCGGCACTTCGAGCCGTTCGGGGTCATCGCGATGCTGCTGTCCGGCGTCGGCTGGAACAAGCCGGTCCCGCTCCAGGAGCCGCGCTTCCGCGGCTCGCGCGGCCGCTACGCCGTCGCCGTGCTGTCCGGGCCGGTCACGAACCTCGTGCTCTCCGTCCTCGGCCTGCTCGTGCTCAAGCTGCTGAACGAGCGCGGGTTCGCGAGCACGGAGGGCTTCAGCGACTTCGGCGACCGGGCGACGCTCGGGACGGTGATGGCGTTCGAGTTCGCCCTGGTCAACGCCGCGATCGGCGTGCTCACGCTGCTGCCGATCCCGCCGCTGGACGGCGCCCGCCTGCTGTGGGCGTACGGCCCCCGCTCACCCGGCTGGCAGAACGCGCGCTACCAGCTCGAGGAGCGCAACATCGGCCTCGGCATCTGCGTCGTGGGCATGCTCCCGCTGTTCGGCGGGGCCGGGCTGCTGCTGCGGCTCACGTTCGCGATCGCGGCGGCGTTCCTCGACCCGATCGCGAGCGCGTTCGGTCTCGCGGTCGTCTAGTCGACAAAACTCCGTAACGACATCATCCCGTGCCGCGCGCGACGCGGGCCTCGTCGGCCCCCCGGGTCCGGCGCGCCGTACGGCCACCGTCCCGGCCGCGTCCGGCGCGCCTGCCGTACGCCGCCGCCCCGGCTGCTACGGTGCCCTCATGGAGTCCGACGCCGGCGCCGTGGCCGTCGCGGGACGGGGGTCGTTCGCCGTCCACCTCGACGTGTTCGAAGGCCCGTTCGACCTCCTCCTGAACCTCATCGCCAAGCACAAGCTCGACGTCACCGAGGTGGCGCTGTCACAGGTCACGGACGAGTTCATCGCGCACATCCGGGCCGCCGGCGCGGCCTGGGACCTCGGCCAGGCGACGGAGTTCCTCGTCGTCGCGGCCACCCTGCTCGACCTCAAGGCCGCCCGGCTGCTGCCGGCCGGGGAGGTCGACGACGAGGAGGACGTCGCGCTGCTGGAGGCGCGCGACCTGCTGTTCGCGCGGCTGCTCCAGTACCGGGCTTACAAGGAGGCCGCCGCGATCCTCGGCGGCCTGATGGCGCAGGAGACTCGCCGCGTGCCGCGCGCGGTCAGCCTGGAACCGCGCTACGCGGCCGCCGTGCCGGACGTCCTCATCGGGATCGGGCTGGACCGGTTCGCCGCGCTCGCCGTCCGCGCGCTGACGCCGCGGGAGCCGCCGGTGGTCGCGGTGGACCACGTGCACGCGCCGCGGGTGAGCGTGCGCGAGCAGGCCGTGCTGCTGGCGCGCCGGCTCGCGGCGGCCGGGTCCGCGTCGTTCCGCGCGCTCGTCGCGGACTGCCGCGAGACCGTCGAGGTGGTCGCCCGGTTCCTCGCGCTGCTGGAGCTGTACCGCGAGGGGCACGTGGCGTTCGAGCAGATCGTGCCGCTCGGCGACCTGCAGTGCCGGTGGACCGGCCACGAGGCGGCGCCGTCGCAGTACCTCACCGCCGAGGAGTACGACGGCGAGCCCTCGCCGGCGGACGCGCAGGAGGAGCCCGCGAATGGCTGACGAGGGGGTCCCCGAGGGTCCCGGCGTTCCGGAGGAGATTGACATAACGGACGCGGCGGTCGATCGCGGCGCCGCTCCCGCTTCGCCTGCCGCGCCTGTCCCGCCCGCAGCTCCGGCGGCGACCGGCCCTCTCGCCCCTCCCGCCCCTCCCGCCCCTCCGGCGGCGGCCGACGCCGACATGGCCCCACCTCCTCCGGCGGCGGCGGGTGAGGACGTCGACCCTGACGGCGCCCCCGAGCCACGCGACGACGTTCCCTCTCCGCCGCTGCGCAAGATCCTCGAGGCGATCCTGCTCGTCGTCGACGAACCCGTCCCCGAGGTCCAGCTCGCCCAGGTCATCGAGGCCCCGCGGGCGCTGGTGCTGGAGACGTTGGAGGATCTCGCCGCCTCCTACGAGCACGACGACCGCGGCTTCGAGCTGCGCCAGGTCGCCGGCGGCTGGCGCCTGTACACGGCCCCGGACTGCGCCCCCTACGTCGAACGCTTCGTCCTCGACGGCCAGCAGGCCCGCCTCACGCAGGCGGCGCTGGAGACCCTCGCGGTCATCGCGTACCGCCAGCCGGTCAGCCGCCAGGCGGTCGCCGCGATCCGCGGGGTCAACGTCGACGGCGTGGTCCGCACCCTGCTCACCCGCGGCCTCATCGCGGAGGCGGGGGAGGAGGGGCCGGCCGGCGCCCACCTGTACGTGACCACGCCGTACTTCCTCGAACGCCTCGGACTGCGCAGCCTCGAGGACCTCCCGAACCTGGCACCCCTGCTGCCGGTGAACATCGACGACCTCGCCGACCAGGCGTGATCCGGCTCACGTTCGAGGTGAGAGTTGGACGAAGAACCGCGTATCCGTCTACAGAAGGCCTTGGCCTCTAGCGGAATCGGCTCCCGTCGTGCGTGCGAGGAACTGATCGTCGCCGGACGTGTCGCGGTGAATGGCCGCCTCGTCCGCGAGCTCGGCACCCGCGTCGACCCGGCCACCGACGAGGTCGCCGTGGACGGCGTGACCGTCCCGCTGACCCCGGACCTCGTGTACCTCGCGCTGAACAAGCCGCGGGGGGTGCACAGCACGATGGCGGACGAGGCCGGGCGCCCGTGCGTCGGCGACTACGTGGCCGACCGCGCGGCCCGGGTGTTCCACGTCGGCCGTCTCGACGCGGACAGCGAAGGCCTCCTGCTGCTCACGAACGACGGCACGCTGGCGCACCGGATCAGCCACCCGTCGTTCGGCGTGCCGAAGACCTACCTGGTGCAGATCGACGGCCGCGCCCCGCGCCGGCTGGCGCAGCAGCTCCGCGCCGGCGTCGAGCTGGACGACGGCCCGGCGCGGGCCGACGCGGCGCGGATCGTCGCGGCCACGGATGCCGGGACGCAGCTCGAGGTGGTGATCCACGACGGGCGGAACCGCGTGGTGCGCCGCATGTTCGACGCGCTCGGCCACCCGGTGCGGCGGCTGGTCCGTACCCACATCGGCCCGCTCGCCCTCGCCGAGCTGCGCCCGGGGCGGCTCCGCGCGCTCTCGCCACCGGAGGTCCGTACCCTCTACAAGGCGACCCAGCAGCACGACGCCTAAGAACCATGTCGATTTAGTCCTTCACCGGTGCATCGATGCAGGGCCAGATCGCTACAGCGCCACCCAACCGCGCCCCCACGAGATTGCGGTGGTGCTTTGTCGATTTGCCGCAGCACGTCCGGCACGCGATCTCGCCTTGGCGCCGCAGCGCCGACTCCCAACGTCATGTCGACAAGGAACTACATCGGTGAGTGCGGTCGTCGGCATGGCGCCGTGGCGTGAAACGGCCGAACCGCTAAGGTGTCGCGAGCCGAAGGAGGTGGCGGGTGGCCGTTCGGGCGGTGCGGGGCGCGACGCAGGTGGACCGTGATGATCGCGACCTGGTCCTCTCGGCCGCCGGCGAGCTGGTCGCCGCCGTGCTCGAGCGCAACGCGATCACCCCTGACGCGCTGATCAGCGTGATCTTCACCGCCACGCCGGACCTCACGTCGGAGTTCCCGGCGTACGCCGCCCGCCAGCTCGGGATCACCGACGTGCCGCTGCTCTGTGCGACCGAGATCGACGTACCCGGCGCCATGCCGCGGGTGCTGAGGCTGCTCGCCCACTTCGAGACGGACCTCCCGCGATCCGCCATCCGGCACGTCTACCTGCACGGCGCGGCCGCGCTGCGCACGGACCTGCCGCAGTGACGGCCCCCGGGACGGCCTCGGCCCACCCCGCGCACCCGATCGGCATCGTGGGCGCCGGCCTCATCGGCACGTCGATCGGGCTCGCCCTGGCGCGCCACGGTGAGCGCGCCCTGCTCTGCGACGTCGACGCCGCCAAGGCGGCCACCGCCGCGGCCCTCGGTGCGGGGGAGGCGGGGACGTTCGAGCGACTGGCCGGCTGCCGCCACGTCGTCGTCGCCGTCCCGCCACACGCTGCGGCGGAGGTCATTGCCGGACTCCTCGGTCTCAGTCCGAACCTCACCGTGAGTGACACCAGCAGCGCTCAGGCCAACGTTCGGCATGAGGTCGAGACGCTGATTCCGGAACTGTCCACCCGCTACTGTGGAGCCCACCCCATCGCGGGCCGGGAACGCGGGGGTCCGGGGGCGGCCCAGCCGGAGCTGTTCGACGGCGCGACCTGGGTCGTGTGCCCCGTGGAGAGCACCGCGCCGGCGGCGGTGGCCGCGGCGCGGGACCTGGCGCAGGCGTGCGGGGCGCGCACGGTCGTCGTGGACCCCGTCACGCACGACCGCGTGCTCGCCGCCGTCTCGCACGCGCCGCAGGTCGTCGCGAGTGCCCTGGCCGCACGGCTCGGGGCGGCCGGGGCGGAGGCTCCGGTGCTCGCCGGGCAGGGGTTCCGCGACACGACCCGGCTGGCCGACTCCGACCCCGGTCTGTGGGCGTCGATCGCGGCCAGCAACGCCGGACCCCTCGCAGCCGAGCTCCGGGCGCTGTCCGCGACGCTCGCCGCCGTCGCGGCGGCGCTGGACGCGGGTGACGCGACCCCGGTCGCCGAGGTGGTGGCCGCCGGACGGGCCGCGCGGGCGTCGCTGCCCGGCAAGGCCGCGGCGCCGCGGCCGGCCTGGGCGCGGGTCGGCGTCGTGCTGGAGGACCGACCGGGTGAGCTCGCCCGCCTGCTGACCGCCGCCGGCGACGCGGACGTGAACGTCGAGGACCTTGCGATCGAGCATGCCGCCGACCACCCGGTCGGCTACGTCGACCTCGACGTCCGTCCGGATCAGGCGGAGCGGCTGCTCGCCGCCCTCCGCGAAGCCGGGTGGGCGGCGCGCCGCGACGACTGAGCGCACTGAGCGCTCTGGCGCTTTGTCGACACCCGGAGCGTCAGTGTTTGTCGACAAGGAACTTTGCCGCAGCACGACAGGGCACACCGAAGGGCGCCGCGCTAGGGTGGCGCCACCCGTTCCGGCAGCGTCACGAGAGGTGGTGGCCGTGGCCCGCAACGCCGCCGCACCGCCGCCTCCGGCGCCCCGCCCGGCCGGCGTGGTGGCCATCGACGGCCCCTCCGGCAGTGGCAAGAGCACGGTGGCCCGCCGGGTCGCGCAGCGGCTCGGCTACCGCTACCTGGACACCGGGGCGATGTACCGCGCGGTGACCTGGCAGGCGCTGGAACACCGCGTGGACCTCGAGGACACGGCCGCGCTCGCCGAGCTCGCCGAACGCGCCCACCTCGAGCCCGGAACGAACCCGCGCCGCCCCACCATCGCGATCGACGGCGTCGACGTGTCGGCGCCCATCCGGACCCGCGCGGTCACGAACGCCGTGTCGGCGGTTTCCGCGGTGCCCGCCGTGCGCGACGTGCTGGTCCGGCTCCAGCGGCGGCTGATCGAGGGCGGCGGCATCGTGGTCGAGGGCCGCGACATCGGCACCACGGTCGCGCCGGACGCGCCGCTCAAGGTGTTCCTGACCGCGTCCAGCGAGGCGCGCGCGGCGCGGCGGCACCGCCAGCTCGCCGCCGTGGGCGACACCGCCGCGGAGACCGACACGCTCGCCGAGATCGAACGGCGCGACGCCCGAGACTCCGGCCGCGCCGCCAGCCCGCTGGCCCAGGCGCCGGACGCGGTCGTGGTGGACTCCACGTCCCGCACCGTGGACGAGGTGGTGGGGGAGGTCCTCGCGGCCGCGGCGCGCCTCGGCCTGGCCCCCAAGCGCCGCCCGCGCCGCCCCGCCCGCACCGGCGCGGCGGCCCGGTCGGCCGGCGCCGCGGGGGCCGGTACCGCGGAGGCGGGACCGTGACGGCGGCCGAGCAGCACGATCGCCGCTTGGACGAGGTGGCAACGGCCCCGGCAGCCCCGGCAGCCCCGGCGACCCCGGCGACCCCGTTGACGCCGGCGGCTCCCGCGACCCCCCTGGCTCCGGCGGCCCCGGTCGTACCGCGCAGCCCACGGCGCCCCTCGCTGCCGGACGTTCCGGTGCGCCCAGGTCTGTACCGGCCGTTGAAGGTAATCGGGCGCGCCCTGTTCCGGCTGGTGCTCCAGGTGAGGGTTGAACGCAGCAGCGGCATTCCGTCCAGTGGGCCCGTCCTCCTCGCCGGGAACCACCGGGGCGTCCTGGACGGCCCGCTGGTCGCGGCGTTCGTGCCGCGGCCGGCGCGGTTCATCGCGAAGTCGGAGCTGTTCCGCGGCTGGGTCGTGCACCCGCTCGGCTGGCTCGGCCAGATCCCGATCGACCGGGGCCGGCCGGACCGGGAGGCGTTGCGCCGGGCCGTCGCCGTGCTCGAGGAGGGGAACGTCCTCGGCATGTTCCCCGAGGGGACCCGCGGCGCCGGCGAGCTGGCGACCGTGCAGCACGGCATCGCCTACGTCGCGCTGCGGGTGCCCGGCGTGCCGATCGTTCCCGTCGCCTGCATCGGGACGGAGGCGGCGATGCCCAAGGGGGCGAAGCTGCCGAAGTTCCGCGCGCCGGTTGACATAGTGTTCGGCGCGCCGTTCACGGTCACCGTCCCGGCGAACCCCCGCGCCCGCAGCGCCGTCGCGGCCGCCGCCGAGGAGATCCGCCGGGCGCTGGCCGCGCACGTCGCCGAGGCCGAGCGCGCGGTCGCCCAGCGCCGGCCGCTCCGGAGGAGCGCATGACCGACACCGCGGTGCCCGTCGAGGGCGCGGGCGAACGGCTTCCGGTGCTGGCCGTCGTCGGGCGGCCGAACGTCGGCAAGTCGACTCTGGTGAATCGCTTCCTCGGCCGTCGCGAGGCCGTGGTCGAGGACGTGCCGGGGGTGACCCGGGACCGGGTGGCGTACGACGCCGCCTGGCGCGGGCGGGCGTTCACCGTGGTGGACACCGGCGGCTGGGACCCGGACGCCGAGGGGCTCTCCGCGCGGGTCGCGGAGCAGGCCGAGATGGCGGTGGCCGCGGCCGACGCGGTGCTGCTGGTCGTCGACGCCACCGTCGGCGCGACGGAGGCCGACCGCGCGGTCGCGCGGATCATCCAGCGCAGCAAGCGGCCGGCCGTGCTCGCCGCGAACAAGGTGGACGACGAACGCACCGAGTCCGACGCGGCGGAGCTGTGGTCGCTCGGGCTCGGCGAGCCGCTCGCGGTCAGCGCGCTGCACGGCCGGGGGAGCGGCGACCTCCTCGACGCGGTGCTCGCCGCGCTGCCGGACGCGCCGCCGGAGGCCGAGACCGAGGGCGGCCCGCGCCGCGTCGCGCTCGTGGGCCGCCCGAACGTCGGCAAGTCCTCCTTGCTGAACCGGCTGCTCGGCGAGGACCGCGTCCTGGTCGACGACGCGGCCGGCACCACGCGCGACCCGGTCGACTCGCTGGTGGAGATCGACGGAACGACCTACCGCTTTGTCGACACGGCGGGGCTGCGGCGGCGGGTGCGGGAGGCGAAGGGCTCCGAGTACTACAGCAGCGTGCGCACGGTCCAGGCGCTGGAGGCGGCCGAGGTCGCGATCGTCCTGATCGACGCGTCGGTGCCGCTGACCGAGCAGGACCAGCGCGTCCTCGCGACCGTGGTCGAGGCCGGGCGCGGCCTGGTGCTCGCCGTGAACAAGTGGGACCTGCTGGACGAGGACCGCCAGTACGAGCTCGAACGCGAGCTCAAGGGCGACCTCGGCCGCACCGCCTGGGCGCCGCGGGTGAACATCAGCGCCCGCACCGGCCGCGGGGTCGACAAGCTCGGCCCGGCGCTGCAGACCGCCCTCGCCTCCTGGGAGAAGCGGATCCCGACCGCGCGGCTCAACGCGTGGATCGCCGACGTCGTCGGCCGGACCCCACCGCCGCCGCGCGGCGGGAAGGCGCCGCGGGTGCTGTTCGCGACCCAGGCCGGGACCCGGCCACCGAAGTTCGTGCTGTTCTCGAGCGGGCCGCTGGAGCCGGGCTACCTCCGGTTCGTCGAGCGCCGGCTGCGCGAGGACTTCGGGTTCCCGGGCAGCCCGGTCGACGTCCAGGCCCGGGTGAAGGAACGCCGCGGCGGCGGGCGGCGCCGGTGACCCGCCCCCCGGCGGTGCCGGCACCGGGAGCGGCCCCGGGACCGGGAGCGGCACCCACACCCGCGCCGGGACCCGCACCAGACCCCGCCCTGGGGCTCGTACCCGGCCCTGTATCCGGCGCGAACGGCGCAACGGGCTGGGGGAGCCGGGGGCGATCCTGTTACGATCCGGCCGCACCCCGGCGTCCGCGCCGGGGCGCCGGGACGTGGCGCAGCTTGGTAGCGCACTTGACTGGGGGTCAAGGGGTCGCAGGTTCAAATCCTGTCGTCCCGACCAGCGACATTCGCCGGTCGGCCGGTGTGAGCGAACGCTGGGTGCGGAGGTGGCGATGACCCGCCCCGAGCCCGTCGTGAGCGACCGGGTCCTCACCGTCCCCAACGCCCTGAGCCTCCTGCGCCTGCTCGGCGTTCCCCTCTTCCTGTGGCTCCTGCTCGGCCCCGAGGCCGACGGCTGGGCGATCGTGCTGCTCGCCGCCAGCGGCGCCACCGACTTCCTGGACGGCAAGATCGCCCGCCGGTACGGCCTCATCACCCGTGTGGGACAGCTCCTGGACCCGCTGGCCGACCGGCTCTACACGTTGACCACGGTGTTGGCCTTCACGGTGCGCGGCATCCTGCCCCTCTACCTGACGTTGATACTGCTGGCTCGTGACCTGTACATGACGGGCGTGATCGCCTGGCTGAAGCGGCACGGCTGGGGGCCGCTGCCGGTGCACTTCATGGGCAAGGCGGCGACGTACAACCTGCTCTACGCCTTCCCGCTCGTGCTGCTCGGCGCCGGCCACTCCACGGCGGCGACGGTGGCGCGGCCGGTGGGGTGGGCGTTCCTGCTCTGGGGCGTGACGTTGTACTGGTGGTCCGCGGTGCTGTACGTGCGGCAGGGGCGGATGCTGGTTCGGGACGAACCGGACAGGGGTAGGCCACCGTCACCGCCCGGCAACCGGGTCGCGGAAGGAGCCGTCGCGTGAGGGCCGTCGTGATGGCCGGTGGCGAGGGGACGCGCCTGCGGCCGATGACCGCGAACGCGCCCAAGCCGCTGCTCCCGATCGTGAACCGCCCGATCATGGAGCACGTCCTGCGGCTGCTCCGCCGGCACGGGCTCACCGAGACGGTCGTGACCGTGCAGTTCCTGGCCAGCCTGATCCGGAACTACTTCGGCGACGGCGACGAGCTCGGCATGAACCTCGACTACGCGACCGAGGTCGAGCCGCTCGGCACCGCGGGCAGCGTGAAGAACGCCGAGGACCGGCTGCGCGGGGAGCCGTTCCTGGTGATCTCCGGCGACGCGCTCACCGACATCGACCTCACCGCGCTCACCGACTACCACAAGCGGCAGGGCGCGCTCGTCACGGTCTGCCTCAAGCGGGTGCCCAACCCGCTCGAGTTCGGCATCGTCATCACCGACGAGGACGGGCGGATCGACCGGTTCCTGGAGAAGCCGACGTGGGGGCAGGTGTTCAGCGACACCGCCAACACCGGCATCTACGTGATGGAGCCTGAGGTGTTCGACTACGTCGCCGAGGGCCAGGTCGTGGACTGGTCGGGCGACGTGTTCCCCAAGCTGCTGGCCGAGGGCGCGCCGCTGTTCGGGTACGTCGCCGACGGCTACTGGGAGGACGTCGGCACGCACGAGAGCTACATCCGCGCGCAGGCCGATGTGCTCAACCGTCAGGTGGACGTCGAGATCGACGGCTTCGAGATGTCCGAGGGCGTCTGGGTGGCCGAGGGCGCCGAGGTGGACCCGAACGCCATCCTGAGCGGCCCCGTCTACATCGGCGACTACGCCAAGGTGGAGGGCGGCGCCGAGCTGCGCGAGTACACCGTGCTCGGGAGCAACGTGGTCGTGAAGAGCGGCGCGTTCCTGCACCGGGCGGTCATCCACGACAACGTGTTCATCGGCCCGCAGACGAACCTGCGCGGCTGCGTGGTCGGCAAGAACACCGACATCATGCGGGCGGCCCGGATCGAGGAGGGCGCCGTCGTCGGCGACGAGTGCGTCGTCGAGGAGGAGGCGTTCCTCTCGCACGGGGTGAAGGTGTACCCGTTCAAGACGATCGAGGCCGGCGCCGTGGTGAACACGAGCGTCATCTGGGAGTCGCGCGGTCAGCGGAACCTGTTCAGCCACCGCGGCGTCTCCGGCCTGGTGAACGTGGAGATCACCCCCGAGCTCGCGGTACGCCTGGCGAGCGCGTACGCCACGACGCTCAAGAAGGGCAGCGTCGTCACCACGAGCCGCGACGCGAGCCGCGCCGCCCGCGCGCTCAAGCGCGCCGTCATCTCCGCGCTCACGGCGAGCGCGATCAACGTCCGCGACCTCGAGGTGGCGCCGACGCCGGTGACCCGGTTCGACGTGGCCGTCGGCGACGCCGTGGGCGGCATCACGCTGCGCACCACCCGCGGGGACCCGCAGAGCCTGGACATCGTGTTCCTCGACGCGAACGGCGCCGACCTCAGCCTGGGCGCGCAGCGCAAGCTCGAACGCGTGTTCTACCGCGAGGAGTTCCGCCGCGCGTTCCCCGGCGAGATCGCCGAGCTGACGTTCCCGAGCCGGACGATGGAGCAGTACACGCAGGAGCTGCTGAACTGCGTCGACTGCTCCGGCATCCGCGAGGCGCACCTCAAGGTCGTGGTCGACACGGCCGGCGGCAGCGCGAGCCTGGTGCTGCCGACGCTGCTCGGCCGGCTAGGCGTCGACGTGCTGACGCTGAACGGTCAGCTCGACGAGACGTACACGACCGAGACCCTGGCCGACCACATGCGCGGCATCGAGCGGCTCGGCGAGATCGTGAAGTCGAGCCGGGCGCACTTCGGCGTGCGGTTCGACCATGCGGGGGAGCGGATCGCGCTCGTCGACGAGCGCGGCGTGCTCATCCACGACGACCGCGCGCTGCTGGTCATCCTCGACCTGGTCGCGGCCGAACGCCGTTCGGGCACGGTCGTGCTGCCCGTGACCACGACGCGGATCGCCGAGATGGTGACGCGGTTCCACGGCGTCGGCGTGCGGTGGACGAGCCAGAGCCCGTACGACCTCGTCACCGCGGCGCGCGAGGCCGGCGTGATCTTCGCCGGCGACGGGCGGGGCGGCGTGGTCGTGCCGGAGTTCGGGGCGGCGCTGGACGGCGTGGCGGCGTTCGTGCGCCTGGCCGGCCTGGTCGCGCGCACCAACCTCACGCTCAGCCAGATCGACTCGCGCATCCCGACCGCGCACGTCGTCCGCCAGTCCGTCCCGACGCCCTGGGCGGCGAAGGGGCTGGTCATGCGCTCGGTGGTGGAGGCGGCGGCCGGGCGCGAGCTGGACACCACCGACGGCGTCCGGATCGTCGAGCCCGACGGGCGGTGGGCGCTGGTGCTGCCCGACCCGGCCGAGGCGGTCACCCACCTGTGGGCGGAGGCGCCGGACGCCGCCAGCGCGACGGCGTTGCTGGACGAGTGGTCGCGGGTCGTCGAGGCGGCCGGTCACTGACGTGGCAGGGGGCGAGCGGTGGGAGTTCGTGTCGACGGGGCTGTTTGTCGACATAACGACGATCACCGTCGACCCGGCGTACGTCGCGGCCGCCGCGCGGCGCGCCTCGCTACCCGAAACCGCAGGTCAGCGCCGGTACCCGTCGTTGCTGCTGGTCGTCGCGCTGGTCGCCGTCGGCGGTGTCTGGGGCACCGCGGCGCGCCAGACGTACGACCGCGCGCCGGCCGCCGAGCGCATCCGCGAGTCCCTGGTCGCCGACGCGCGGGAACGCCGCGAGGCCACCGACCGGCTCGCCGCGCGGGTCGCCGCGCTGCGCCGCGAGACCGCCGACGCGCGGGCGGCGCTGAGCACCCGCAGCGCGGCCGAGCGCGCGTTGTCCGAGGAGCTGGCCCGGCTGGAGCTGGCCACCGGCGGCGTGCGGGTGCGCGGCCCCGGCATCGTCGTCCGGCTGGACGACGCGGACGACCCGGGCGAGGACGGCAGCGGCCGGATCAGCGACGTCGACCTCCAGGCGGTGGTCAACGCCCTCTGGTCGGCCGGCGCGGAGGCGGTCGCCGTGAACGGCCGCCGGGTCAGCGCGCTCACCGCGGTCCGGACGGCGGGGGAGACGATCCTGGTCGACTACGAGCCGGTGACCGCGCCGTACGACGTCGCCGCGGTCGGCGACGCGGACGTGATGGAGCCGGGTTTCGGGGACAGCGCCACGGCGCGGCGGTTCCGTACGTGGGTGGACGCGTTCGGGATCTCGTTCTCCGTCCGCCGCGCCGACGGGCTGGACCTGCCCGGCTCGGACGCGTCGACGCTGCGCTACGCCCGCGTCGCGACGCCCTCGCCGTCGCCGGGCGGCTCGGCGTCGGCCGGCTCTACGTCGGGCGGCTCCACGTCCGGCGCCGCCACGGCCTCCGCGTCCCCCGGGGGGACGCCGTGATCCCCGGGCTCGCGCTGCTGGTCGGCGTCGTGCTCGGGCTGGTGCTCAAGCCCGTGGTGCCGCTGTGGCTGCAGCCGTACCTCCCCATCGCGGTCGTCGCGGCGCTCGACGCGGTGTTCGGCGCGGCCCGGGCGCTGCTGGACGGGATCTTCGACGACAAGGTGTTCGTGGTGTCGTTCGTCTCGAACGCGCTGCTCGCCGCCCTCCTCGTGTTCCTCGGCGACCAGCTCGGCGTCGGCGGCCAGCTCTCGACCGCGGTGATCGTCGTGCTCGGCATCCGGATCTTCCAGAACCTGGCCGCGATCCGGCGGCACCTCTTCCGCGCATGAGCCACGTGAGCCGCGCATGAGCCCCCGGATGAGCCGCCGCAGCCAGGCGGTGGTGGGGCTGATGGCCGCGATCTTCGGCTTCGCGCTCGTCGTGCAGCTCCGCTCGTCGCAGGGGACCGGGCAGTTCGCCACGACCCGCCAGGAGGACCTGGTCCGCATCCTGGACGACCTCTCGGCGCGCGCCGAGCGGCTGCGCCAGGAGATCGACGACCTCGAGCACACCCGGGACCGGCTCACCGGCGGCGCCGGGCAGAGCGCCGCGGCGCTCGCCGAGAGCCGCCGGCGCCAGGACGTGCTGCGGATCCTGGCCGGCACGGTCGCGGCCGCCGGACCCGGCATCGAGTTCACGATCCGCGACCCCGAGCACGCGGTGACCTCCGAGGTGCTGCTGAACACCGTCCAGGAGCTGCGCGACGCCGGCGCCGAGGCGCTGCAGGTGAACGGCGTCCGGCTGGTCGGCGCCTCGTGGTTCACCGACGGCCGGGACGGGATCGTCGCCGACGGCAAGCCGCTGGCGGCGCCGTTCGTCTTCCGGGCGATCGGCGACCCGCACACGCTCGCCGACGCGCTCGGCATCCCCGGCGGCGTGCTCGACCAGCTCGCCGGGCGCAGCGGCGCGAGCGGCGCGGTCGAGGAACGCGACCGTGTCGTCGTGGACGCGTTGCGCACGCTTTCCGCGCCCCGTTACGCTCGCGCCGCCTCCGGCTGACCTCCACGAGAGAGCGAGACCGCGTGTACCCCGACGGCCTGAAGTACACCAGCGAGCACGAGTGGGTCAGCCCGCCGAACGAGGACGGCATCGTGCGCGTCGGCATCACCGGGTACGCCCAGGAGGCGCTCGGCGACATCGTGTACGTCTCCGTCTCCGCGGTCGGCGGCGACGTGACGGACGGGCAGGTGCTCGGCGAGGTCGAGTCGACCAAGAGCGTCTCCGACGTCTACGCGCCGATCTCTGGCGCGGTCGTGGCCCGCAACGAGCGGCTCGACGCGCAGCCGGAGCTGCTCAACAGCGACCCGTACGGCGACGGCTGGATCGTCGAGATCCGCCCCAGCGACCCCGCGGCGCTGGACGGGCTGCTGGACGCCGAGGCGTACGCCGCCACGCTCGACCAGGGCTGATTCCCGCACGACTCTCACCCTCTAGTTGAGGGTCGAGAGTGGCGAGTTGCCCACAACTTTCACGCTCTGGTTGACCCTTCACAGCGCGGCTGACTACCCTGCCCAGCACCCGGCGCGGCACCGCGTTCGGCGTGGCCCACGGAGGAGGCACCAGCGCGTGTTTTGCACCCGGTGCGGACAGCAGAACCCCCCTGACAGCCGCTTCTGCGCCAAGTGCGGCGCGCCGCTGACCCGGCCCGGCGGCGAGTCGCCGGCGGAGACGACCTCGACGATCGCGATCCAGGCGCTGGAGTCCGAGCACGACGAGGAGCACGGCGGAGAGGACGCGGCCGCCGTCGACGGGCTGCCCGCCGGCTCGGCGCTGCTCGTCGTCAAGCGCGGCCCCAACGCCGGCAGCCGGTTCCTGCTCGACAAGGACGTCACGACGGCCGGGCGGCACCCGGAGAGCGACATCTTCCTCGACGACGTCACCGTCTCGCGCCGGCACGCGGAGTTCCGGCGGGAGGGCGGCCGGTTCACCGTGCGCGACGTCGGCAGCCTGAACGGCACGTACCTCAACCGCGAGCGGATCGACCAGACCGACCTGTCGGGTGGGGACGAGGTGCAGATCGGCAAGTTCCGGCTCGTGTTCTTCGCGGGGCCGCGGAGCGACGCGTGAGCGCGTCGGCCCGCAAGGCGTTCATGAGCATCGGGGAGGTGCTCGCCCAGCTCCGCGGCGACTTCCCCGACGTGACGATCTCCAAGATCCGCTTCCTCGAGACCGAGGGGCTGATCGAGCCCGAGCGGACGTCGTCGGGCTACCGGAAGTTCTCCCGCGACGACGTGGCCCGGCTGCGGTACGTGCTCTCCGCGCAGCGCGACCGGTACCTGCCGCTGCGAGTGATCAAGCAGCACCTGGAGGCGCTGGACCGGGGTCTCGAACCCCCGGACGGCGCCGACGGCGGCCCGCAGGTGCCCCGCGCGCTCACGGCGGTGGACGGGCTGCCGGGGCCGGAGGCGTTCGTCCGGGACGTCTCGGACGTGCGGCTGACCCGCGACGAGCTCGCCACCGCGGCCGGCCTGTCGACCGAGCAGCTCACCGAGCTCGAGCAGTACGGGCTGGTGTCGCCGCGTCCGGGCGGGTCGTTCTACGACGGCGACGCGCTGCTGGTCGCGAAGACCGTGGCCGAGATGTCCCGGTTCGGCATCGAGTCGCGGCACCTGCGGCCGTTCAAGAGCGCCGCCGACCGCGAGATCGGGCTGTTCGAGCAGGTCGTCGCGCCGCTGGTCCGGCAGCGCAACCCCGAGGCGCGGGGGCGGGCCGAGGAGGCCGTGCGGGAGCTCGCGGCGCTGAGCATCCGGCTGCACTCGGCGCTCGTCCGGGCGGGGTTGAAGCCGGGGCTGCCACGCTGACCGCGCGGTGTGGGCGGTGTAGGTTCGCGACAGGGGCGGCCAGGGTAGGTCAGGCGCCCGTGGCGGAGCGTCCGGAGGGGTGCCGATGAACGAGGTGACCGTCGTCGGCGTCCGTGTGGAGCTGCCGACGAACCAGCCGATCGTGCTCCTCAAGGAGGTCGACGGCGACCGGTACCTGCCCATCTGGATCGGGGCCGTCGAGGCGACGGCGATCGCGTTCGCGCAGCAGCAGATCGTGACCGCGCGGCCCATGACGCACGACCTGATGAAGGACGTCGTCGACGCGCTCGGCGCCACCATCACCGCCGTCCACATCACCGACCTCCAGGACGGCGTGTTCTACGCGAACCTCATCTTCGACACCGGCGCCGAGGTGTCCGCGCGGCCGTCCGACGCGATCGCGCTGGCCATGCGGATGGGCGTCACGATCTTCGCGGACGAGACCGTGCTCGCGGAGGCGGGCATCCCGATCGCCGACGAGCAGGAGACCGAGGTGGAGAAGTTCCGCGAGTTCCTCGACCAGATCTCGCCGGACGACTTCAACACCACGGGTTGAGTCGTGGTTGACCCCGCACAAACCCTCCACCTCGACTTGAGGGTAAGAGAAAAGACACGCGTGTCGCGGTCGTTGAACCCGATGTCGTGGCTCTCTACCGTGCCCCGCACACCGAGCGCGCCGGCCCAGGGCGACGCCGGGGCCGGAGAGGGGCGGTTCGCGTGACGGACGAGCGGCGTGGGGACGGGTCGGGCGCCGGGCGCGAGACCGAGGACGCGGGTGCCGCGGGTACGGCGCCGGGCGGTGCCGCCGCGGGTGGCGCGGGTGCCGCGGGTGCCGCGCCGGGTGGCGCTGCGGCCAGTGCGGCCGGTGCGGCCGGCGCCACGGAGGCGCACGGAACCCCGGTCCAGGAAGCGCTGTTCGACGGCGGCGTACCGGCCCCGCCGGCCGAGGACGTCGGCTACCGCGGCCCCACCGCCTGCCAGGTCGCCGGGATCACGTACCGGCAGCTCGACTACTGGGCGCGGACCGGCCTGGTCACCCCGAGCGTCCGCGACGCGACCGGCTCGGGCACCCAGCGGCTGTACTCGTTCCGCGACATCCTGCTGCTGAAGCTCGTCCGCCGGCTGCTCGACACCGGCATCTCGTTGCAGAACATCCGGACCGCGATCGGCCAGCTCCGTTCCGGCGGCGCCGAGGACCTCGCGGACATCACGCTGCTCTCCGACGGCACGACGGTCTACGAGTGCACCTCGCCCGACGAGGTCGTCGATCTGCTCCAGGGCGGGCAGGGCGTGTTCGCGATCGCGGTCGGCCGGGTCGTGCGCGAGGTCGAGGGGTCGCTCGCCGAGCTGCCCGGAGAGCGGGCGGAGGACGACACCGGCGCCACGACCGACGAGCTTGCCGCCGCCCGCCGCCGGCGCCGAGGCGCTTAGTCCCTACAGCGCCAAGTCGACACCCGGGCCGCGTGAAGGCCGCGTGTTCCTGGGCGGGCCCGGCCGTGAGCAGCGGACGCGGGCCGCCTCCCGCACGGCAGCCGCACGCGCTCGCCCGCACCGCCGCACCGCCCCGCGGCGCCGCGTGTCCGTCCGGGGCCACGCCCGCGCGGCTGCTACCGTAGACCTCGCCGACGACCCCACGCGGGAGAGTCCCCCGGCAGCCAGTCCGGGGGCGCCGAAGGAGCAAACCTCCCCGGAATCTCTCAGGCCACCCGACCGCGCGGACGAGGCGACTCTGGAAAGCAGGCGCAGTACGCGCCTCACCGACGGGGCAAGCCCGAGGACGCGGGCGAAGCTCTCAGGTCGCGGCCGCCGTCGCGAGGGACAGAGGGGGAGGCCCGGCCGCCGCGCGTCGCGGTGCCGTCGCCGAGGAGGCCTCCGTGGCAGACCGTCCCGCCCCGTCCGACTCGCCGCTCGCGCGGCCCGCGACGGTGCCGTTCGCCGAACGGCACATCGGTCCGTCGCCCGAGGAGCAGGCGAAGATGCTCGCCGTCCTCGGCTACGGCTCCCTGGACGAGCTGGCGAACGACGCCGTTCCCGCGACGATCACGGACCGCGAGCTGGACCTGCCGGCGCCCGCCACCGAGGCGGAGATGCTGGCGGAGCTGCGCGCCCTCGCGTCGCGGAACCGGCCGATGGTCAGCATGATCGGCCTCGGCTACTCGGGCACCGTCACCCCGCCGGTGATCCGGCGCAACGTGCTGGAGAGCCCGGCCTGGTACACGGCGTACACGCCGTACCAGCCCGAGATCAGCCAGGGCCGGCTCGAGGCGCTGCTCAACTTCCAGACGATGGTCGCCGACCTCACCGGCCTGCCGACCGCGAACGCCTCCCTCCTCGACGAGGCCACGGCCGCCGCCGAGGCGATGGCGCTGTGCCGGCGGATGAGCAAGGCGCCGGCGGACGCGGCGTTCCTGGTCGACGCCGACACCCACCCGCAGACGCTCGCCGTCGTCGCCACCCGCGCGGAGCCGCTCGGCATCGCGGTGCGGACGTTCGACGCGGACGACGGGCTGCCCGAGGGTGACGCGTTCGGCGTGCTGCTGTCCTACCCCGGCTCGTCCGGGAAGGTCCGCGACCATGCCCCGCTGATCGACGCGGCGCACGAACGCGGCGCGCTCGTCGCGGTCACGACCGACCTGCTCGCGCTCACCCTGCTCCGCCCGCCCGGCGAGGCCGGCGCCGACGTGGTCGTCGGCAGCAGCCAGCGCTTCGGCGTGCCGCTCGGGTTCGGCGGCCCGCACGCGGCGTTCATGGCGGTGCGCGCCGGTCTCGAACGCAGCCTCCCCGGCCGGCTCGTCGGCGTGTCCGTCGATGCCGACGGCCACCCGGCGTACCGGCTCGCGCTGCAGACCCGCGAGCAGCACATCCGCCGCGAGAAGGCGACCAGCAACATCTGCACTGCGCAGGTGCTGCTCGCCGTCATCGCCGGGATGTACGCCGTCTACCACGGCCCCGACGGGCTCACCGCGATCGCCGAGCGCGCGGCGCGGCTGGCGGCGGCGTTCGCGCGGGCGCTGCGGGCGGGCGGCGTCGAGGTCGTGTACGACGCGTTCTTCGACACCGTCACCGCGCGCGTGCCCGACGCGGGCGCCGTCGTGGCCGCGGCCGCGGAGCGCGGCATCAACCTGCGCCTGGTCGACTCAACCACGGTCGGCGTCTCGGTCGACGAGGTGACCGAGCCGCACCACCTCGACGCGGTGCTGGCGGCGTTCGGCGTCGAGGCGACGCTGGACGGCACCCCGGGCGGCCCCGCGGTCGCGGGCGGCGCCCCGGCCTCCGGCGGCGTCCTGGCCTCCGGCCGCGGCCCGGCCTCCGGCGGTAGCCCGGCCTCCGGCGGCGGCCCGGCCTCCGGCGGACCCGCGTCCGGCGGCGGCGCCGCGTCCGGCGCGGCGGCCCTGAGCGACGACGCGTATTCAGTTGTGATCCCGGAGGCGCTCCGGCGGACCACGCCCGTGCTCGGCCACCCGGTGTTCCACGAGCACCGGTCCGAGACCGCGATGCTCCGGTACCTGCGCCGGCTCTCCGACCGCGACTACGCGCTCGACCGCGGCATGATCCCGCTCGGCTCCTGCACGATGAAGCTCAACGCCACCGCCGAGATGGAGCCGATCACCTGGCCCGAGCTGGCGTCGATCCACCCGTTCGCCCCGATCGAGCAGGCGGAGGGCTACGTCACCCTCATCGCCGAGCTGGAGGACTGGCTCGCCCGGATCACCGGCTACGACCGGGTGAGCGTGCAGCCGAACGCCGGCTCCCAGGGCGAGCTCGCCGGCCTGCTCGCGATCCGCGGCTGGCACCGGGCGAACGGCGCCACCGACCGCGACGTCTGCCTGATCCCGTCCAGCGCGCATGGCACGAACGCCGCCAGCGCGGTGATGGCCGGGATGCGGGTCGTGGTCGTCGGCTGCGACGACGCCGGCAACGTCGACCTGGACGACCTGCACGCCAAGATCGACCAGCACCGCGACCGGCTGGCCGCGCTGATGGTGACGTACCCGAGCACGCACGGCGTCTTCGAGGCGACGATCACCGACGTCTGCGCCGCGGTGCACGACGCCGGCGGCCAGGTCTACGTGGACGGCGCGAACCTCAACGCGCTCGTCGGGCTGGCGCGGCCAGGCCGGTTCGGCGCCGACGTGAGCCACCTGAACCTGCACAAGACGTTCTGCATCCCGCACGGCGGTGGCGGCCCGGGTGTGGGCCCGGTCGCGGTACGCGCGCACCTGGCGCCGTACCTCCCGAACCACCCGCTGCGCCCGGAGGCGGGCCCGGCGACCGGGCCGGGGCCGATCAGCGCCGCGCCGTGGGGGAGCGCCGGGATCCTGCCGATCTCCTGGGCGTACGTCCGGATGATGGGCGCCGAGGGGCTCCGGCGCGCCACCCAGGTCGCGATCCTCAACGCCAACTACGTCGCCCGCCGGCTCAACCCGTACTACCCGGTCCTCTACACCGGCCGCAACGGCCTGGTCGCGCACGAGTGCATCGTCGACCTGCGCCAGCTCACCAAGGAGACCGGCGTCACGGTCGACGACGTCGCGAAGCGGCTCATCGACTACGGCTTCCACGCGCCCACCATGTCCTTCCCGGTCGCCGGGACGCTGATGATCGAGCCGACCGAGTCCGAGGACCTGGCCGAGCTCGACCGATTCTGCGACGCGATGATCGGGATCCGAGCCGAGATCGGAAATCTGTGGACGAACGCGGGGGAGTCGGCCTACGACCCTGTGGACAACCCGTTGAAGAACGCCCCGCACACGGCGGCGATGGTCACCAGCGACACGTGGGAGCACCCGTACGGGCGCGAGGTGGCGGCGTTCCCGATGGCGGGGCAGCGGCTGAACAAGTACTGGCCCCCGGTACGCCGCATCGACGGCGGCTACGGCGACCGCAACCTGGTGTGCGCGTGCCCGCCGCCCGAGGCGTTCGAGGAGTAGGACCTACGCGGCGTGCGGCGGCGCGGGTCGGGTGCCGGCGTGCGCGGTGCCGTCGGGGAGGAGCTCGCCGTAGTCCTCGAAGACGACCACCCCGTTGCAGAGCAGGCTCCAGCCCTGCTCGGGGTGGCAGGCGACGACGCGAGCGGCGTCGTGGTCGGTCGCGTCCGCCGGCGGACACGGCGGCTGGTGCGGGCACATGGTGAGCGCTCCTACGTCGAGTGTGCTGCTCTCCAGGCGTGTTTCGGCATCGCGCCAGGAAACTTCAGACCTCTCAGGGGTTCATTCCACTCCGACCCCGGCGGCGCGTCCCGGTTTCACCGGAATCTGTGGACAACTTTCTGCCGTCGTCCCGGGGTGGCGGGCTGGTGAGGGTGTCGGACCGTACGCTTCGGCACGTGCTCACCCCGCCGCGGGCGCCCTCCGCGATCATCGAACGCGACCGGTGGGAGTGGCGGACGGCCGACGGCGGCGACCCGGTCGTGCTCGCGACCGACTTCCTCGCGGCCCACGGCTTCGCGGTTCGCCCCCTCGGCGGCCGACCGACGGCGAGCCCGGCGACCGCCGGCGCGGCTGTATTACTAGGGGCCGCTGCGTTGCCCGCCGACCTGGCCACCCTGCCGGCCGCCGCGCCGACGCCCTGCCCCGAGGTCCCGGACGCGGTGGTGGTGGTCTACGACAGCGCGCCGGCCGC
The DNA here is from genome assembly GCA_036382875.1 of Mycobacteriales bacterium. Taxonomy (GTDB): domain Bacteria; phylum Actinomycetota; class Actinomycetes; order BP-191; family BP-191; genus BP-191. The sequence continues at coordinate 933 of DASVPJ010000019.1, read as the reverse complement.
CGCCGGGGACGCCGCGCCGGCCGCCGCCGACGCACCCGCCGCGCCGCCCGGGACACCCGCCGCGCCGCCCGCGACACCCGCCGCGCCGCTCGCGGAACCCGCGCTCGCGTCGCCCCCCGGCGCCGTCACCCTCGGCCCGTGGACGCCGAGCTGGAGCGACGCCGCGCACGCCGCCGCCGCCGACCGGGTCCGCGCGGCGATCGCCCGCGGCGACCTGTACCAGGCGAACGTCGTCGGCCACCGCGGCGCCGCCGTCCACGGCGATGTCCACAGCCTGAACGCGCTCTTCGCGAAAGTTGTCCACAGAATCGGCAACACCCCTTTTGCGGGCTCCCTCTCCGGCGAAGGCTGGGCCGTGCACAGCGCATCGCCCGAGTCGTTCCTGGAGGTGGGTGAAGGTGTCGTACGGGTCCGGCCGATCAAGGGCACCGCCGCGGACCCGGCCGTGCTGCGCGCGAGCGCCAAGGACCGGGCCGAGCACGTCATGATCGTCGACCTCGAGCGCAACGACCTCGGCCGCGTCGCGGTCACCGGCACCGTCACGGTCCCGAGCCTCTACGACGTCGCCCCGCGGGCCGGCGTCTGGCACGCGGAGTCGACCGTCGAGGCCGAGCTCAGACCCGGCACGACCCTCGCCGAGGTGCTCGCCGCGACGTTCCCCGGGGGGTCGGTCACCGGCGCCCCGAAGCGCGCCGCCCTGGCCATGATCAACGCCACCGAGCCGGTCGGCCGGGGGCCGAGCATGGGCGCCCTCGGCTGGGTGACCCCCGACGGACGGACAGACCTCGGCCTGACGATCCGGACCGTCGCGATCGCCGGCGGCCGGATCCACCTCTGGACCGGCGGGGGAGTCACCTGGGGGAGCGACCCGGAGGCCGAGATCGCCGAGGCCCACGCCAAGGCCAGGCCGCTCCTGACCGCGCTCGAAAACCA